>NZ_JBHVDM010000091.1:0-27662 GCF_042802775.1 Nocardia sp. NPDC057455
CCCTCCACGTCCAGGTGGTTGGTCGGCTCGTCGAGCACCAGCAGGTCGAGTTCGCGCACCAGCGCGGCGGCGAGCGCGACCCGGCGGCGCTCGCCGCCGGAGAGATTGTCCACCGAGGTATCCATGCCGAGATCGGCGATGCCGATGCCTTCCATCACCGAGCGGATGCGTGAGTCGGCGGCCCACTCGTGTTCGGCGATCTCGTCGGTCATGGCGTCGTCGGCCAGCCCGGCCAGCACCACCGAACCGACCGTCGCGCCCGCGGGCAGCACGCCGCGCTGAGTCACCACCGCCATGCGCAGGCCGCCGAGCCTGCTGACCCGGCCGCTGTCCGGTTCCTCGATGCCGGTGAGCACCTCGAGCAGGGTGGTCTTGCCGCCGCCGTTGAGGCCGACGACGCCGATCCGTTCGCCCGCGTGCACGCCGAGCGAGACGTTGTCCAGCAGCGGCTTGACCCCGAAGCTCTTGTGGACCTGTTCGAGATTGATCAGGTTGGACATGGATCCTTCCGTGTCTTGCGGGAGCGGTCCGATGAGCGCCCCGGGCCAGCGTACCGACCGGGGCGGGGCGTCCCTTCGCCCGGCGAGCAGCGGGGGGAGCTTGCGGGACGAACAATGTTCGTTTAGATTCGTCGCTGACGAACACTGTTCGTTCATGCAACCGATCCGGCGTTCCCCAGAAGTACAGCCGCAGAGTGGGACGCCCACCTCGTCTCGAGGTGTCGGCGGGCGGCACCGTTCCCATTGCGCATCGCTTCCTCGGAGGAATCCCATGCACGTCGGCCTCGGCCTACCCATTTCCGATCCCGCCGCCCTGCTCGACTGGGCCCGCCGCGCCGACGCGGGCCCGTTCCGCACGCTCGGCCTGCTCGACCGGCTGGTCTACGACAATCCCGAACCGTTGATCGCGCTGGCCACGATCGCCGGTGCGACCAGCCGCGTCAACGTCCAGACCGAAGTGCTGCTCGCGCCGCTGCGCGACCCGGTGCTGCTCGCCAAACAGGCCGCCACGCTGGACCGGATGTCCGGCGGACGGCTGGTGCTCGGCCTCGGCGTCGGCGGTCGCGCGGACGACCACCTCGCCTCGGGCACCGAGCTGCGCACCCGCGGCCGCCGCCTCGACGAGCAACTCGCGCTCATGCGCCGCCTGTGGGCGGGAGAACCGTACGGCGACGAGTGTGGGCCGATCGGCCCTGCGCCGCTGCGCCCGGAAGGGCCCGAAATCCTGTTCGGCGGTTTCCAACCCGCCGCGCTCGAACGCGTCGGGCGCTGGGGCGGCGGCTTTCTCGCCGCCGCGCCGCCCTCCTGGGCGGGCAAACTCTTCGATACCGTGCGCCGTTCCTGGACCGACCACGGCCGATCGGGTGAGCCGAGGATTGTCGCCCAGGTCAATGTGGCTCTCGGCCCGGATCACGTGATCGAGGACGCCCGCGCGTCGATGGGCGCCTACTACGCGTTCAGCGATTACACCGAGGGCTTCCTCGCCGGAATGCTCACCACGCCCGCGCAGATCCGCACCACCATCGCGGAATTCGACGACCTCGGCGCGGACGAGGTGATGTTCTACTGCTACGGGCGCGATGCCGATCAGGTCGATCGGCTCGCGGACGCGCTGCCCTGAGCAATGCGTGGCACCGGTGGCGGGGATGTCAGGACGGCGTGCGCACAGTCCTCGAGCGAGCTGAGTCGTCCCGGTGGCCCCTCACCGGCCATGCGTTCGGTCGACGCCGCGCGGTTCGGATGCTCGGGGCCGTCAGTGGATCGTCGCGATCACCGGCGGACGGCCGATGCCGACCCGACGCGGCGGACCCCTACGGATACGCCGGTCTGGGACGGTTGTCTTCGCACTCCTGGGACCGGAGGCTTTCATGGCCGCCGAGAAGCGCGCGACCCGGCAGCGATCGGCCGGATCGCCGCTCGGCATGACCAAGCCTCGGCGGGCGGTGCGCTTCCTCCGCTTGTCGGCGGGACCGCGCAGGCGCCACCCGCCTCGGCGAGAGCGCGCTGCTGTCTGCCACGCGAGCCGAGGCGCCTCGGCATCCGCGATTCGCGGCGTTCAGTGCTTCCCGGACGGGTCGGCGCTGAGGATCCGCGCGCCCGGCACGGGTCCGCCTGCCGTCCGCACGCTGCGGCAGACGCCCGCGCCGGCGAGTTCGGCGGCCACCGAGATCGCCGATTCCTCGCTCTCGCAGAGGAACGCGCACGTGGGTCCGGAGCCGGACACCAGCCCGGCCAGCGCGCCCGCGGTGACGCCCGCGCGCAGCGTGCGGCGCAGTTCCGGCTTCAGCGATACCGCCGCCGCCTGCAGATCGTTGCCGAGCAAGGGCGCCAGCTGGTGCGGGTCGCCGGAGGCCAGCGCCTGCATCAGCTGCTGCGGCTCGCCGAGCCGAGGCGGGTCGCCGTGCTCGCGCAACCGGTCGAGCTCGGCGAACACCGCGGGGGTGGACAGGCCGCCTTTGGCGAAGGCGAGCACCCAGTGAAAGGTATTGCGCGACAGCACCGGTAGCAGGCGCTCACCGCGGCCGGTGCCGAGCGCGGTGCCGCCGTGCAGGGCGAACGGCACGTCGCTGCCGAGTTCGGCGGCCACCGCGCCCAGTTCTTCCCTGGACAGTCCCAGGTCCCACAGTTCGTTCAGCCCGACCAGCGCGGCGGCGGCGTCGGCGCTGCCGCCCGCCATGCCCCCGGCCACCGGAATGCCTTTGGCGATGGCGATTTCCACCAGGGGGGCGCGGCCGCCGAGGTGCGCGAGGCGGACCGCCGCCTTCCAGACCAGGTTCGTCCGGTCGGTCGGCACTTCCGCCGCGCCCTCTCCGGTGACCCGGACGGCCAGCGAACCCGAGGGGGAGATCTCCAGATCGTCGCTCAGCGAGAGTGCTTGGAACACCGTGGTCAGATCGTGGTAGCCGTCGGCACGCAGGTCGCCCACCCCGAGATGGAGGTTCACCTTCGACGGCGCCCGCACGGTGACGGGACTCGGCACAACTGACAGCACGGTGCTCAAGCCTAATGGGAGCGGCCGGGCGATGCCGGTCCGTAGCCCGCGCCAGGAAAAGGAACCGGAGGCGGGGCGATGCCCGGCGGGTTACAACAGCCCGCCGCCGGTGGCGTCGATCCACTGTCCGGTCACCCAGCGCGCCTCGTCGGAGGCGAGGAACCCGACCACGTCGGCCACGTCGGCGGGCTGCCCCACCCGATGCAGCGGGGACATCGCCGCCACCGCCGCCTGGCTTTCGGCGTTGCGCAGCCAGCTCGCGTTCATGTCGGTGTCGATGATGCCCGGCGCCACCGCGTTCACGGTGATCCCGCGCGCCCCGACCTCCTTGGCGAGCACGCTGGTGAAACTGTCGAGGGCGGCCTTGGTCATGGTGTAGGCGATCAGTTGCGGCATGTACGCGCCGTGGGTCAGGCCGGTGGAGATGTTGACGATCCGCCCGCCCGGTCGCAACCGGTCCAGGCCGAGGCGGGTGATGAAGAAGGGCGCTTTGGCGTTGACCGCGAAGACCCGGTCGAACGCCGCCTCGTCGGTCCCGGCGATCGGCTCCCGGATGCCGTCGATGCCCGCGTTGTTCACCAAAATGTCCAGGCCGTCGGCGTGCGCGTCGAAGGCTGCCCACAGCGCTTCGGCGTCACCCGGGACGCCCAGTTCGGCTCGAATCGCGAAGGCCGCGCCGCCCTGTGCCTCGATCGCGGCCACGGTCGCCTTCGCCGCCTGCTCGTCGCCGTTGTAGTGCACCGCCACCCGTGCGCCGTCGCGAGCCAATCGTTCGGCTATCGCCCGGCCGATGCCCCGGCTGCTTCCGGTGACCAGTGCCGTCTTGCCCGTCAGTGCGCCCATCACGGGTACCTTTCTCTAGCGGTCGCTACAGAAAGAAAGGTAGCACATTCTCTAGTGACCGCTATAAAATTGTGGCATGAGTACCACGACCCGAGGGCGGCCCCGGTCCTTCGACCGGGACGCGGCGCTGGAGAAGGCCATGCGGCTGTTCTGGGAACGCGGGTACGAGGCCACTTCGATCGGTGACCTGACCGCGGCGATGGGTATCGGCGCGCCCAGCCTGTACGCGGCGTTCGGGGACAAGAAGACGTTGTTCGCCGAGGTCGTCGCGAAGTTCGGCGCGCACTACGGCGGATTCGTCACGCGGGCGCTCGACGAGGAGCGCACCGCCGACGCGGCGGTCCGGCGCATCCTGCGCGAGGCGGCGGTCGAGTACACCCGGCCGGAGTGCCCGCACGGCTGCCTGGTGATCAGCGCGGGCGTGAACACCACGAGCGCCGAGATCGCCGATTCCTTGCGCGATATGCGCAACCGGAACGTCGACGCGTTCGCCGCGCGCATCCAGGCCGATATCGACGCGGGCGTCCTGCCGGACGGCCTGGACGCGCGCACGCTGGCCCGCTATGTCGGCACGGTGATGCAGGGAATGTCCCAGGCGGCCCGGGACGGCGCGAGCCGGGCCGAATTGGAGCGGGTGGCCGAACTCGCGCTGCGCGGCTGGGAACCCTAGTGTCCCGAGGCGCGTCCGTCCTGCACCACCACGGGCAAACAGGTGCGCACGAAGTCCGCCCCGAAGTCGGTGAGCGCGACGCTCCGATAGATCACCTTGGTGCCGAAGCCGGACCGCTTCAGCATCTCCCGCACCGGTGACTGCGCCTCCAGCAGTTGATACCGGTTCGGGTTGCCTACCGGTTCGCGCGTGTGCTCGATCAGGCCCAGTCTGCGCAGGTTGGTCAGGTACTGCTGGATCCGGTTGGGGAAGCGCAGCCCGGCGTGCTCACCGATCAGGGTGAGCATCGAGCCGAGGCGTTCGGAGCCGAGCGCGCGCGGGCGTCCGGTGCGGATGTCGATCGAGGGCTGCGGACCGTCCAGATGCAGGAAACGCAGGATGCGCGCCTCGTCGGGGGTCAGTTCGGCGAGCATGCCGGCGAAGGCCGGGTGGTTGTCGTCCTCGCCGTGCGGGCTGGCCGACAACCGCAACAGCGCGGCGCCCTGCTCGCGCAGCGTCGGCACGGCGTCCGGCGCGGGCGGTTGCGCGGTGGCGGGCAGGCCGAGCGCTTTGCGCATGGCGTCACGGACTTCGGACTCCGCCTCGGCCAGCACTTCTCGCGGCGGGGCTCCCTCGATGCTGCGCCGCACGACGGTCGAGGTGACGTCGACCGCGGTGCCGACTCCCCAGGATGTCACCCCCGTGACGGCGGTCCACGCGACCCGGGCGACGCCCGTCGCGGCACGCACAGTGGCCACGGGAACCGTTACCCGTCTTCTCGATTCGTCGGTGTACGCGATGTCCGAGGCCGGCCGGCGGGCGATCTCCTGCGCGGGCTCGGCATTCGCCGCCGCCGCGTCGAGGTGCTCGACGGCCTCGATATCACCGTCGTCCGGACTCGCTACAGCCATGATGTCGCCACTCCCGTTCCGAAGATCAGGATATGAGCGTATCCGGCGAAGAGCCCCAGCACGCCGCCATGGACGAAAAGGAGCCATTCATCCTGCTTGATGGCCGCGCGAAGCATGTCGACGAAGTCCGGCGGCGACAACATCGCCATCTGCCTGGCGATGTATTCGTTGATCTGCCTGCCCTGGCGGACGTTGAACTCCGGGTCGGCGAACGCGATCGGCGCGATGGCCATGGCTTCGCTGGTGAACGTCGATTGCAGCGAGTCGTATTCGCGGCTGCCGAGCATGAACTTGACCGCAGGGCGCGCGGGGCCGAGCGCGCGATCGGCGGCCGGGCGCAGCGTGTCCTCCAGCATCTGCATGGTGCGATCCGAGCGCGGGCCGTTGAGCAGTTCGTCGCCGATATTCGCCACGGTGATCACCTGGCTGGAAACCAATTCCGCGTATCCGTCGGTGATTTCGGACTTGCGTTTGATCAGCAGGCCCTGCCGCCACGGGACCCACCACTTCGGATATGCGGGCGCGAAGATCATATTGATGCCGATCCAGTTGACCACCCAGCCGATGATCACGCCGCCGATCGGCAGCACGACCAAGCTGGACAAGCCGGTCAGATGCAGGACGACGACCAGCAGCACACCCATCGGCGCGCCGAAGTAGAAACCGAAGTTCTGCATGAATCGCAGTTCCTTCGCGCCGAGCACTTGGAACAGCGTGTTGAGCAGATGCGGCCGGGCCTGGAAGTAGCGGATCACCATCTGCTTCACATCGAGCAGCTGATCGATATTCGCGCCCAATTCCTCGGTCAGCTCGCGCAGGATCTCCGGCAACTGCTGGCGCACCCTGGCGTGCACCATGTCGCGCACCTGGGCGGGCAGGTTGTACCAGAGTTGGGGATGCTCGCGGCGCAGGATGTCCTCGACGATGTCCTTGATCTGCGCGTCGGCGATGCTTGTGAGATGCTCGGCCAGCTTGTCCGGCTCGAGTTCCCGGTAGAAGTCGGCGACGCTGCCGAGTTTGGCCAGGCCCTTGTCGACCGCGATGCTGGCCATCTTGTCGGCGCGGGACGGGACGATGCCCTGCCATCCGAACCGGCCGTCGTAGCTGAGCAGCGGGAGGACCTGAATTCGCTTGGGCAGGAATGGATAGAGTGCGCGCAGGCCGGGAACTCGGACGCCGTGGAAGGCGACCGGCTTGAACAGCATGAGCACGCCGGTCCAGTTGGTGATGTAGCCGATGACGCCGGTGAAAAGCGGTATGGTCACGAGCTCGAGGAGGATCGTGGGGTGGATTCCGAAAACGCTCTCTAACACGACACCCTCCTGCCGATACACCGGTGATCGCCGCCTCACCGGCACCCAAAACTAGCACCCCCTCGTTGAAGAAACCCTATTGTGCGCCGCGTGCCGGTCGCACTGTCCGAGTCAGGCGGTGCGAATGACCCGCGACACAAGGGGAAGTAATCTGTGGAGCGGATTCGTTCCCCCGGCGATATCGGAGAAAACGTGGCAGACGACAGGACCGGACAGGACGTGGCCCGGCCAGGTTCCCGCGCCGTCGAGCGCAGTTCGGATGTCGAACAGCGGCAGATCAGCAATGAGGCACGGCTGATCCGCGGCGTGTTCCGCGCGGCAGGCGTGGCCGCGGGCACCGTTGTGCGCGGAAGCCAATGGGCGATGGGCACGACCTACGAGGTCACCAGGGAGATCACCCAGGCCGCGCTGGACGGGGAGTCCTCGGCCGAGATCGCCGAGCGAACCGGAAACGCGTTGCGGTCCATCGCCCGCAGTGCGCTCGGCGTCACCGAGGGCTCGGTCCGGGAGATCGTCAGCTACGTCCCGACCTCCAACGGCACCACCTCGCAGCAGCCGCTGGCCGTCGGCCCCTACCTGCGCTCGGCCAGCACCGAGGAATTGCGCCGCCGCGGCGACGCGCTGCTGGCCAGGTCCGCCGACGTCTATTTCACCGAGGACGTGCACCCGGCCTACGACCGCATCCTCGACGAAATCGCTCCCGACGAGGCGCGCATCCTGCGCTTCATGGCGCTCAACGGCCCGCAGCCGTCGGTCGACGTGCGCACCAACCGGCCGCTCGGGATCGGCTCGGAACTGGTGCAGGGCGATTTGACCTCGGTGCCCGAGCAGGCCGGCGTGCGCTATCCCGACCGCGCGCGGTCCTACCTGATCAACCTCAACCGCCTCGGGTTGACGCTGACCTCGGACGATCCGGTGGTGCTGAGCCGGTACATGGTGCTGGAGGTGCAGCCGGTGGTGGAGGCGGCGCTGAAGAAGGCGGGCCGGGCGCCGAAGATCGTCCGCAAGAGTCTCCGGCTGACCGAGTTCGGCGAGGATTTCTGCCGCACCTGCTTCACGATCGGAAGCTGACGCC
The DNA here is from genome assembly GCF_042802775.1 of Nocardia sp. NPDC057455. NCBI lineage: Bacteria > Bacillati > Actinomycetota > Actinomycetes > Mycobacteriales > Nocardiaceae > Nocardia > Nocardia sp. NPDC057455. Next base: position 7,783 of record NZ_JBHVDM010000091.1, read on the forward strand.
GAAGTTGATCTTCGCCGGAGTGTTCCGGTCGCCGTCATAGCAATCTGATACAACTCTCCCAATCCGGCACTCGGGATGGGATTGTTGAGGGTATGGATCAGCGAACCGGCGGGCAGGGGCGCGGCGACCCAGGATTGGGCATCGCTGGGCAAGTGCGTAACGACCGGGGCACGGGCTCCGGTGGGCCGCAGCGCGACGACCCGGGATTCCCCCCGGGACGCCAGGAGCGCGGCGGGGTTGACATCGATTCCGGCCGACCGGAGCAAGACGAACGCGACTTCGATCCGGTGGGAGCGAGCCCGGACCGTGGCCGGCGGGCGACGAGCGCCGGTGAACGGGATCCCGACGACCGAGACGCCGATGACCGGCTGCGCTTCGACGCGGGACCCATCGACTTCGGGCAAGTGCGCGACGATCCGCGGTCGGGCCGCGGCCGTGACGAGCGGGAGCTGGACGACGTCTCCGCGATCTCCCGGCTGAAGTACCGGTACCTGCGCACCCTCGACACCAAGTCCTGGGATGATTTCGCCGACACCATGGTGCCCGAGGCGACCGCGACCTACAGCGAATATCTGCAGTTCGAATCGCGTGAGGCGTTCATCGCGTTCATGCGCAACACACTCGGGCCGCACGTGATCACCGAGCATCGCTGCGACCACCCGGAGATCGATGTGGACGGCGACACCGCGACCGGTACGTGGTACCTCGCCGACACGGTCCTCATTCCGGGCCACAACATGCTGCTGCGCGGTGCGGCCTTCTACACCGACCGCTACGTCCGGTGCGACGACGGACGCTGGCGGATCTCGCATACCGGCTACGAGCGCACCTACGAAGTGGTGCTCTCCCTCAGCGACCTGCCCAGCCTGCGGCTGACCTCGAGCCGCTGGGGACTGATCGCCAAAGAAGACGGCATCGCTTCGATCGAACGCGACCCCGAGGCCCCGCCGATGCGGCCGGGCTCCGAGGCCGGCTGACTCAGTCGGCGGTAGCCACCAGGGGCTCCAAGGTCAGCGCCGGGTGCTCCTTCTCGATGTATTGCAGCCGCCATTTATCGCTGAACAGCGCGAGCAGCGCACCGTCTGAGCGGGTGAACACCTCCACCCCGCGCTGCCGCCCGAGTTCGTCCGACGACGCGGCATCGGTGCGCCGGGCCAGCGTGTAGCCGAGGTGCTCCATCGTGGTCTCGACGTTGAACTCCGTGAGCATGCGCGCGGTCACCACTTCGAACTGCATCGGGCCGACGGCCGCAAGGACCGGAGCGGCGTCGCCGCGGATGTCGTTGCGCAGCACCTGCACGACGCCCTCGGAGTCGAGCTGATCCATGGCCTTGCGGAACTGCTTGTACTTGCCCGCGCTCCGAGCCCGCAGTACGGCGAAATGCTCGGGTGCGAACGACGGGATCGGCGGGAACTCCACCTTCTTGTCCACGAACAGCGTGTGCCCAGGCGCCAGCGCCGTCGCGTTGACCAGACCGACGACGTCACCCGGGTAGGCGGTGTCGACGGTGGCGCGCTCGCGGCCGAAGACGGTCAGCGCGTACTTGGTGGCGAATGGACGCCCGGTCTGCGCGTGAGTGACCACCATGCCGCGTTCGAACTCGCCCGACACGATCCGCATGAACGCGAGCCGGTCCCGGTGGGCGGCGTCCATGCCCGCCTGCACCTTGAACACCACCGCGCTGAACGGGTCGCCGGTCTCGCGCGGCTTGCCCTCCACGTCGCGGCGCGGACCAGGGGCGGGCGCGAGCGCCACCAGCGTCTCCAACAGCTGCCGCACGCCGAAGTTCAGCATCGCGGAGGCGTAGATGACCGGTGAGGTCTGCCCGGCGAGGAACAATTCCTGGTCGTGGTCCTGGCCGGTGGCCGAGAGCAGTTCGCTCTCCTCCGCGGCGGTGGTCCACGGCGAGCCCTCGCGCGCCTCGGCGGCCTCCGGAGTGAGCGACTCCTCCGGCGCGATGGTCGCACCGCCCGCGGTGCGGGTGAAGTGGATGTACTCGAGCGCGGCGCCGTCCGGGCCGCGGCGCAGCAGGCCGCGGAAATCTCCCGCGATGCCGACCGGGAGGAACAGCGGAGTGGGGGTGAGGCCGATCCGCTCGTCGATCTCGTCGAGCAGTTCCAGCGGCGCCCGGCCCGGCCGGTCCCATTTGTTGATCACGGTGATCACCGGGATGCCGCGGTGGCGGCAGACCTGGAACAGCTTCAGCGTCTGCGGCTCCAGCCCCTTCGCCGCGTCGATCAGCATCACCGCGGCGTCCACCGCGGTGAGCACCCGGTAGGTGTCCTCGGAGAAATCGGAGTGGCCGGGGGTGTCCACCAGATTGATGACGCTGTCGACGTCGGACCCAGCGGCGCGGTAGTTGAACTGCAGCGCGGTCGAGCTGACCGAGATGCCGCGCGCCTTCTCCATCTCCATCCAGTCCGAGACCGTGGACTTGCGCCCGGCCTTGCCGTGGATCGCGCCCGCCTCGGAGATCATCCTGGCGTGCAGGGCGAGCGCCTCGGTGAGCGTGGACTTGCCGGCGTCGGGGTGGGAGATCACCGCGAACGTGCGCCGGCGGGCTACCTCGCCGGACAGCCCGCGGGGTGCGGGCGCGACAACACCCTCAGGGGAGGCGCTCAACGCAAGACAACCTTTCGCAGACGACCGATCGGCAACCACGCCAGCGTACGCGACTCGCTCGAGCGCGAGCCGAACCGCCGGTGACCACCCGATTCAAAGAGCACCCTGGCGCTGGGGTATGGTGTTCGGGTTGTCTCGGCGAGGGTGACCGCAGACCAGTTTTGCGGCACCGTGATCGACGCGGCTCGGCTTCCGGCCGTCCTCGTTCGGTCTTCGCCCCGACGAGTAGACCCCCCGTCAGGTGTGCGAAACCCCTGACGTGTAATTGACAGCCCGGAAGAGCCGTAGGAGTAGATCCAGTCATGTCCGACGTCAACCTTCTCGAAGCAAGCGTACGCACCGAGTTCGGCAAGGGCGCCGCCCGCCGGACCCGTCGTGCGGGCAACGTCCCGGCCGTGCTGTACGGCCACCAGGCCGACCCGCAGCACCTGTCGGTGAACGCCCAGGCCTTCGCCGCCATCCTGCGTGAGCACGGCACCAACGCGGTGCTGAACCTCGTCATCGATGGTCAGAAGCAGCTCGCGCTGACCAAGTCCGTTGTGGTGCACCCGATCCGCCGCTACATCGAGCACGCCGACCTGCTGATCATCAAGCGCGGCGAGAAGGTCACCGCCGACGTGAACGTCACCGTCTCCGGCGACGCCGCCCCCGGCACCCTGGTCACCCAGGAAGCCAACACCGTCTCCATCTTGGCCGACGCGATGAAGCTGCCCGAGGCCATCGATGTCTCCGTCGAGGGCATCGAGGCGGGCACCCAGATCTCCGCCGGCGAGCTGCAGCTGCCCGCGGGCGTCGAGCTGGCCGTCGATGCGGAGACCCTGATCGTCAACGTGATCGCCGCCCCGGCCGCCGAGCCCGTCGAGGGCGAGGCCGAGGGCGAGAGCGCTGAGTAGCAGCGAATCGCCCGCCGGGCCCGCGCTCGTCGTCGGACTGGGCAACCCCGGTCCCGAATACGAGCGCACCCGGCACAATGTCGGTTTCCTGGTCGCCGACGTGCTCGCCGAGCGCGTCGGCGGCCGTTTCGGTGTGCACAAGAAATCCGGCGCCGACCTGCTGCAGGCGCGGCTGGACGGGCGGCAGGTGCTGATCGCGAAGCCGCGGTCGTTCATGAACCTGTCCGGGCGGCCGGTGGCCGCGCTGGCGAGGTTCTTCTCCGTGCCGCCGACCGAGGTGATCGTCGTGCACGACGAACTCGACCTGCCGTTCGGCGCGATTCGGCTCAAGCGCGGCGGCGGCGAGGGCGGGCACAACGGTCTTCGCTCCGTCTCCAGCGCCCTGACCACCAAGGACTACCTGCGCACCCGCATCGGCATCGGCCGCCCGCCGGGCCGCCAGGATCCGGCCGACTACGTGCTGAAGCCGTTTTCCGCGCCGGAGCGCAAAGAGGTCCCGGTGATCGTCGAACAGGCCGCCGACGCGGTGGAGCTGCTGGTGCGCGTGGGTCTGGAGACCGCGCAGAACCAATTGCACTGAGCGACCTCGCTCGGTGCGCGGTGCGCCCTCCCGATCAGCCGCGCGGCAGATGGATCGCGGTCGCTGCTCTGCGCAGTTTGCCGGATGAGGTCTTCGGCAGTGCGCCGGGGCCGAGCACGGCGACGGTGCGCGGCCGCGCACCGACCTCCGCGAACACCGCGTGCACGATCTCGCGCTCGATGCGCTTGACCTCCTCGGGGTCCTGGTGACTGCCGCTCTCCACCACCACGGCGAAACTCTCCCGCTTCTGGCCCGCGTCCAGGCGCACCGCCACCGCGTTGCCGGGCCGCACGCCGCTCACCCTGGTCGCGGCGCGCTCGATGTCGGTGGGGTAGATGTTGCGGCCGCCCATGATGATCACGTCCTTCATCCGGCCGCACACCACGATCAGCCCCTCGTCGGTGAAGTAACCGATGTCGCCGGTGTCCAGCCAGCCCTCGGCGTCCTGAGCCGGTTGAAATCCGTCCACCGTCACATACCCGGAAGTGACCGCGGGACCGCGCAATTCGATGACGCCCACCGACCGGGCGGGCAGCGGTTGACGTTCGCTGTCGACGATCCGGCCCTCCAGATGGTCGACCAGATAGCCGAGGGTGGGCAGTCTGCGGATGTTGGCGGGCTGGCCGTGCTCCTCCGGCACGGGCACCGCCTTGCCGATCGCCTCGAGCAGATCGGCATCGATCACGTCGAGCACCTGTCCGTGGCCCGCGTCGGGGATCGACACCGCGAGCGTGGTCTCGGCCATGCCGTAGACCGGAGTGAGCGCCATCGGGTTGAGCCCGAAGCGTTTCCCGGCAGCGGCCAAGGCGTCCATGGTGTCCGGGTCCACCGGTTCGGCGCCGTTCCACATGTAGCGCACGCTGCTGAGGTCGAACGCGCCGTCGTCGGCCTGCCGCAGCCGCCGGGCCAGCAGCGAGTAGGCGAAGTTCGGTGCGGCGGTGACGGTTCCGCGGTACCTGCCGATCAGCTCGGCCCACAGCAGCGGCCTGGTGAGGAAGTCCATCGGCGTCACGCACACCACCTCGGCGCCGAATTGCATGGGGACGCTGAGGAAGCCGACCATGCCCATGTCGTGGAACAGGGGCAGCCAGCTGACCATCACGTCGTCGTCGAGCTGGAACTTCACCCGGTCGAACATGGCGTGGGCGTTGACGAAGAAGTTCTCGTGCGTGATCCGCACCGCCTTGGGGGAGCCGGTGGAACCGGAGGTCAACTGCTGCAACGCGATATCGCCCTCGACGGTCGGCACCGGATCGGTGTCGGGACCGCCCGGCAGCTGGTCGATGCGCACCACGGTGATGCCGCGTTCGCGCAGCAGCGGCTCGGCCGCCTCGAACGGCGCGCCGAGCACGACCGCGCGCGCTTCGATCATGGTCAACACGGTCTCGGTGTCGCGTGCCCAGACCAGCAGATCGGTGCGTGGAGTCGGTTGGTGCAGCATGGTGATCGACGCGCCGCGCATCCAGACGGCCTGGCAGGCCGGGGCGATGTCGATCGGCAGGCCCGCGAGCACGCCGACCGCGTCGCCGTGCCCGATGCCCGCTTCGGCCAGCCCGCCCGCCATGCGCCGGGCGATCCGGTGGATTTCGGCCCAGGTGCGCCGCAGCGGGGCGCCGGGCTCACCGGTCACCAATCCGCGCTCGGAAATTTGCGCCGTGGCATACATTTCGTCGGTGAACCTGCTCAACGTTCATCTCCTAACCACCAGCTGTCGCCGGGAACCGGCCTCCCCCAACTATCCCGCCTTCGCGGGGCGGCGTTAACCCCCTTTCTGGGGGCCCAGGTCACAGCGACGACGCGGCGGTCCGAAAGGTAGCCGCGTAGCGATCGACGTAGCACCGGCCCGAGCGTTCGGCCAGCTCGCGCATCAGCTCGTCGGTGGCGGCGCGCACCATGTGGCGCTGCTCGGCGGGCGGGTAGCGGCGCGCCGCCCCGAACTCGATGCGCACTTTGCCGAAACGCGGCAGACGGCTTCCGCGCGGATTCACCCGGTCGGTGCCGGAGAGCGTCACCGGAACGACCGGCGCGCCGGTGGCCATGGCGACCCGTAAGGTGCCGGTGCGGCCCCGGTAGATCCGTCCGTCCGGTGAACGGGTGCCTTCGGGATGGATCGCCCAGACCCCGCCCGTTTCCAGGATGCGGGTGGCGGCGGCCAGTGCGCCCGCGGCCGCGTCGCCGCCCGTCCGATCCACCGGCACCTGTCCGGAGGCCGAGTAGAACCACCGATTGAACCGGCCGCGCAGGCCCTTCCCGGTGAAGTACTCCTGCTTCGCCAGGAACGTGACACGCCGGGGCACGACCAGCGCGAGGTAGAGCGAGTCGATCACGGCGAGGTGATTGGCCGCGATGATCACCGGTCCGGTGCGCGGGATGTTCTCCAGCCCTGCGACATCGGGCCTGCCGAGCAGCCGCAGCAGCGGACCGAGCAGCACGTACTTGAACAGCGGGTACCACATGAAGACCTCCGTAGTTTGAGCGTAGACATTGTCTACCGCAATGCGTAGACAGTGTCTACGCGTGCCGTTCGATCTTGTCGTGGCAGGTGTGGACAATGTCCGCATGGCCGAGAGCGAGTCGCTACGAGATCGACTGGTCGACGTCGGCGTCGAACTGCTCGAAGAGGTCGGCGCCGCGCACCTGGGGTTGCGCGCGATCACCCGGGCGGCGGGCGTCTCGCACGGTGCGCCGCGGCGCTACTTCCCGACTCACCGCGCACTGCTCGCCGCCATCGCAGCGCGGGGATTCGCCGACCTCGCCGCCCTCTTCACGGCGGTGGACGCCGAGTCTCCGCGCGAGCGTCTCGCGCGGATGAGCGACGGGTACATCGCGTTCGCCGCGCGGCGGCCGGAGATGTTCGCCCTGATGTTCCGGCACGATCTGCTCGAAGGCTCAGGCGAGAATCTGCGGTCGGTCACCCTGCCGCTGTTCGCGCGGTTCGCCGAACTAATCGGCGCGGCGGCCGCATCGGGCGCGCCCGATCCGCGCGACCGCGCGACCGCCCTGTGGACCAATCTGCACGGCATCGCCACCGCGCAGGCCAATCGCAGCCTGCGTCTGGTCGCACCGGGCGCCGACGTGGGGGCGCTGGTGGCCAGGGCACTCGCCGTGCACCTGGCCTGACTGTTCCGGAGCGTTGGGCGCCCCTCGCTCAGGCGCGCAGTTCCGCCACCGCGGCGACGAAGCGATCGAGTTCGTCGAAGCCGACGAAGCAGTGCGGCGAGGCGCGCACGACGGAGGCGAGGCCGCGGCCGGTCATATCCAGCAGGGTCGAACCGGCGTGGCTGACCGTGACCGTGATGTCCTGCGCGAGCAGTCGGTCGCGCACCGCGACGGAGTCGAAGCCGTCCACGGTGAACGACACGATGCCGCTGTGCCGGATACCGAGGTCGCGCACGGTCACGCCGGGAATCTCCGGCAGCGCCTTGCGCAGGTGCTCGGCGCGGGCCGCGATCGCGGCGTAGACGTCTTCCGGGCCCAGTTCGAGCAGGTAGCGCACGGCGGCGCCCAGGCCGAGCCGGCCCGCGACATCGCACTCCCAGAACTCGAAGCGGCTGGCATCGGGCGCGAGCCGGTAGTCGTGCGGGCCGGTCCATTCCGCGCCGTGCAGGTCGAGCCGTGCGGGTTCCATCGAGCGCGCCAACTCCGGGCGCAGGTAGAGAAACCCGGTGCCGCGCGGGCCGCGCAGCCACTTGCGGCCGGTGGCCGACAAGGCGTCCACGCCGAGTTCGGCCACGTCCAGGGGCAGCTGCCCGGCGGACTGGCAGGCATCAAGCAGCACCAGCGCCCCGACCGAGTGCGCGATCCGGGTGGCCTCGGCGGCCGGGTTCACCAGCCCGCCGTTGGTCGGTGCGTGCAGTACCGAGACCAGCTTGACGCGTTCGTCGACCAGCGCCGCCAGCGCGTCCAAGTCGATCTGCCCGGTGCCGTCGCTGGGGATCTTCTCCACCGTGGCGCCGGTGGCGCGGGCCCGCTGCAGCGCGGCGATGGCATTGCTGGCGTAGTCCGCCTCGGAGACGAGGATGCGGTCGCCCGCGGTGAGCGGGACCGAGTAGAAGAAGTCCGCCCAGGAGCGCGTGGCGCTGTCACTGAGCGCGATGCTCTCGGGCGCGGCGTTGATCAGTTCGCCGATGGCGGTCTTGACATCGGCCAGATCATCGAGCCGTTCGTTCGCGGCGCGATAGCCGCCGATCTCCGCTTCCCTGCGCAGATGCGCGACGACGGTGTCGGTGACGACCCGAGGTGGCAGCGACGATCCGGCGCTGTCGAGGAAGACGGTTCCAGGTCCGGGCCCCGGCGCGCATCCGGGAGTGTCGGCTCGTACGCGATCGTCATCCAACATGGAGCCGACCTTATCGGGTGCATTGTTCGGCTTCATGTCGGTTTCTTGTCGGTCGGCGTCGCTACGCTGGATGGATCGCCGCACACGAATTTCGGCCGGGGAGTGGAATACCACCGCGCAGAATGGCGATATCCGAAGAGCAGCGGACTACGTCCCGGAGCCCACTGGAGGTTGGCATGGCGGTCACGCTCGAGAGTCCTGAGTCGGCCGGGTGTGCCACCGAGCAGGGAGAACTGTCCTCCCGCGCGGCGGCGGAAGCATATATCGGCGGGGTGTGCTTCAAACTCGGGCCACCCGCGCTGATCGGCGCCGAACTCGAATGGCTCACGGTGCAGGGTGAGTGTTCGGTGTCGGGTCCTTCGGCCGCTCCGCGCCCCCAGCTGTCCGCCTTGGCGGACGCTCTCGGACCGTACGCACCACGGTCCATCGCCCCTGATTCGCCGGCGCTCGCTCTGCCGGGGGGCAGCCGGGTCACTTTGGAACCCGGCGGTCAGATCGAACTCTCCAGCGCTCCCTACGGCGCTGCCGCGCAGTTGTGTGATCGGTTGCGCGATGATGCCCGCCTGTTGCGGGAACTTCTCGAATCCCGGTCCATCCGCCCCGTTTCCGTCGCCGCGGACGCGGACCGCCGCCCCAAACGCTTGCTTCAGCTGCCGCGCTATCGCGCGATGGAGCGCTCCTTCGGCGGTATCGGGCCATTCGGCAAACTGATGATGTGCAATACCGCGGCCACCCAGGTCAGCGTAGACGCGGGTGCCGACCGCGCGGACGTCACCGCGCGCTGGACCGCCTTGTACGCCGTAGGCCCCGCGCTGCTGGCCGCCTTCGCGTGTTCACCCGCCCTGCGTGGCGCGCCGCCGGGAGCATGGGCGTCGCAACGCATGCGAGCCTGGTTGCGGCTGGACAACATGCGCACCCGCCCGCCGGTGCTGGACTGGACCGACCCGATCGCCGCGTACGGCAGGTGGGCGCTGGACGTGCCGCTGCTGTGCGTGCGCCGACCGGACGGGGTCGCCGAACGCGGTGACGGCGACTGCGCGGAATGGTCCGCACCGCCCGGCGCGACATTCGCCGACTGGCTGTCCGGCGCGCTGGACGACGAGGTCGGCCGCCGCCCCGACATCGGCGATCTCGACTATCACCTGACCACGCTGTTCCCGCCGGTGCGCGCCTCGGGCCACCTCGAGGTCCGCTACATCGACGCCCAGCCCGGCGATGCGTGGACCGTGCCGGTGCACGTGATCGACGCGCTCATGTCCAGCCCGGCGGTAGTCGCGGAGGCGAACTCGATCGCCGCGCCGCTGGCCGGCCGCTGGGTCGATGCCGCCCGCTACGGATTGGCGGATCCGGACATCCGGGCCGGTGCGGTCGCCCTGCTACGGCTGGCGGCCGAACACACCGCGACCGACGCCGCGGCCCGCGCCGTGGAATCCGCCGCGGAACGATGTCGGCACGGTCGCACCCCGACCGAGGACGACATCGAGAACAGCCCGGAGCCTCCGGAAGCCGCTCCGTGACCGGCAATCAGCCGCGCTTCCCCGACGGCGACCCGGTCGACCGGACCGGCGTACGCCGAATCGCCCCCGACGGCATCGAGTCCCGCAGCCGCGCCGACGCCGATCAGCACGACCCTCGGAGACGTTTCCTGTGACCACTTCCCATCCCGCCCACACCGACAACTCCGGCATCGAACAGCTCCGTGACCGGATCGCCGAGGTGCTCACGCGCACCCGGCAGCGCACCCTCACCCTCACCGACTGCCTCGACGAAGCCGAACTGGTGGCCCAGCATTCGCGATTGATGAGCCCGCTGGTCTGGGACCTCGCGCACATCGGCAATCAGGAAGAACTCTGGCTCGTGCGCGACGTCGGCGGCCGCGACGCGGTGCGCGCCGACATCGACGAACTCTACGACGCCTTCAAACACGCCCGCGCGAACCGGCCCGAGTTACCGCTGCTCGATCCCGGCCAGGCTCGCGACTACGTCGGCACCGTGCGCGACAAGACCTGGGATGTGCTGGAGCGCAACAGCCTACGAGGTGGTCCGCTGATCGACGACGGGTTCGCGTTCGGCATGATCGCCCAGCACGAGCAGCAGCACGACGAGACCATGCTGGCCACCCATCAGTTGCGCGCAGGCGCCGCCGTGCTCGCCGCGGCGGCCGCACCGACCGTCGCGGCGCCGGTCACCGGGGAAATCGTCATTCCCGCAGGCGAGTTCACCATGGGCACCTCGACCGACGCGTGGGCGCTGGACAACGAGCGCCCCGCCCATCGGGTCCGGGTGCCGGGCTTCGCGATCGACGCCGCGCCGGTGACCAACGAGCAGTACCTGGCTTTCATCGACGACGGCGGCTACACACGGCCGGAACTCTGGTCCGAACGCGGTTGGGCGCATCGCACCGACGCGAGCCTGGTGGCGCCGCAGTTCTGGGAGCGTGATCCGTCCGGGCGCTGGTGGCGGCGGGTGTTCGGGGTGATGACACCGCTGCGGCCGCGACAGCCGGTCGTGCACGTGTGCTGGTTCGAGGCCGAGGCCTACGCGAACTGGGCGGGTAAGCGCCTGCCCACCGAAGCGGAGTGGGAGAAGGCGGCCAGGTTCGATCCGGCCACCGGCGCATCGCGCCGTTTCCCCTGGGGCGACGCCGATCCCGACGCGACCACCGCGAACCTCGGGCAGCGGCATCTGGAGCCCGCCGAGGTCGGCGCGTATCCGGCCGGCGCGTCTTCCGCGGGCGTGCACCAGCTGATCGGTGACGTGTGGGAATGGACCGCTTCGGGTTTCGAGCCGTATCCGGGCTTTCACGCGTTCCCGTACCGGGAGTACTCCGAGGTGTTCTTCGGTGGCGATTACCGTGTGCTGCGCGGCGGTTCGTTCGGCACCGATCCGGTGGCGTGCCGGGGTACCTTCCGCAACTGGGACCATCCGATCCGCCGCCAGATCTTCGCCGGGTTCCGCCTGGCGCGGGACCTGCGCCCGGGAGAAGGCGAGTGAGCGACGCGCGACACCCCGGACGGCGGTCGGACCGAGGTTACGCGGTTCGTGGTTCCCACCGGGCGAAGGTGGCTTCGGCAGGTGCGGATGTGTAGACACCTGGGTTACGTCGGCCCGCCGGTGCGGGTCGGCGACATGTTGACCCTCGGCTCCCATTCACTGCGCACCCAGTCGTGGGCGCCGCGCGACATGCGTCATGGCGGCACCATCAACGCCGACGGCTTCGGCGTCGCCTGGTGGCGCGTCGGAGCGGACGACACGGTCACCGCCAGCCGCTATCGCAACGCGGCGCCGATCTGGACCGACCCGGCCGTGGACGAGGTGCTCCCGCAACTGGAATCCGCCGCGGTGCTCGGGGCGGTGCGGTCGGCGACGGTCGGCATGCCGGTCGAGCGGTCGGCGTGCGCGCCGTTCACCCGCGACCGCTGGGCGTTCAGTCACAACGGCGTGGTGCCGGACTGGCGGCGCACGCTGACCAGCGTGGCCGCCGAGTTCGCGCTCATCGCGGCCGAACTCGGCGCCGAGGATCTGTTCACCCCGGCGCGGCTGCTGGAGGCGGAGTCCGCCACCGACGCGGCCTTGCTGTGGGTGCTGCTGTGCGACCTGCTGTCGACCGGCGCACCGGACGGCGAATGGTCGGCGGCTCCGGCGGCACTGCGGCTGCTGGTGTCCGCGATCCTCGACCGGGCACCGCAAGCACGCTTGAACCTGCTGCTCTCCGACGGCGCGCAACTGTGGGCGACCACCTGCCACCACTCGTTGTCGGTGCTGGTCACCGACGATTTCGCGCTCGTGTCCTCCGAACCCTTCGACGACGACCCGCGCTGGCAGTCGATCCCGGACCGCAGCCTGGTGAGCGCCAGGCCCGGCGCGCTGTCCGTCGACGCCCTCCTCTGACCGAAAGGCCCGTGCCATGACCGCAGCCACGCTGGACATCCACCTCACCGAAGACGACCTGAACACGGCCCTGCGCTCGGATGCCGGGCACGGCCTGACCGCGGCCCCGAAGTGGTTGCCGCCCAAATGGTTCTACGACGCCAAAGGCAGCGAACTCTTCGAGCGGATCACCGAGCTGCCCGAGTACTACCCGACGCGTACCGAGCGCGCGCTGCTCGAGCGGGTGGTCGACGAGATCGCCGACGCCGCCCAGGCCGAGGTGCTGGTCGAACTGGGCGCCGGGTCGGCGGCCAAGACCCGCCTGCTGCTCACCGCCCTGAGCGCACGCGGTCCCTTGAAGACGTATGTACCGCAGGACGTTTCGTCCGCGGCGCTGCGAGCGGCGGCCGACGATGTCGCGGCCGAGTTCCCCGGGCTCGCCGTGCACGGTGTGGTCAGCGACTTCACCGACACCCTGGACAACCTGCCGCGCGGCGGACGCCGGATGATCGCCTTCCTCGGCGGCACCCTCGGCAACCTCGTCCCCGAGGAACGAGTCGAATTCCTCGCCAGGATCCACGCCGTGCTCGAGCCGGGTGAGCAACTGCTGCTCGGCGTCGGGCTGGTCACCGACCCCGCGGTGCTCGTGCCCGCCTACGACGACGCCGCGGGGGTCACCGCCGAGTTCAACCGGAACGTCCTGCACGTGCTGAACGCTCGCCTGCGCGCCGACTTCGTGCCGGAGAAATTCCGGCACATCGCGGTCTGGGACGCGGCGCACGAGTGGATCGAGATGCGGCTGGAGGCGACCGAGGACATGACCATCACGGTCGGCGACCTCGACCTCACCGTGCGGTTCGGCCGCGGCGAGCAGATGCGCACGGAGATCTCCGCGAAATTCCGGGTCGAGGGTCTCGACGCGGAACTCGCCGCCGCGGGCTTCGCCACCGGACACGTGTGGACCGATCCGGACGATCGCTTCGCGCTGATCCTCGCCCAACGGCGCTGACCGGGTATCGGTCGGCGGCGGTCACGACGAGTGCGCGCCGCCGACCACCGCCGCGAGCCACTCGACCAGCGGTCGCATCGTCTCCCACGCGCCGCGGACCTCTTTCGCCGTCCGCGGCGTGTCCAGCCAGCCGGGTGCGCCGAATTCCTTGCCGCACGTGATGGATTTGTGTCGCAGCAGGTCGATGCGCGGGTGGTCGGCGTCGTAGCCCTTGGGTTTGGTCTTCAGCTTCTCGCCGCCGATGGCGCAGCCCGCGTCGGTCAGTTTCGCGAGAATCGCCGCCAGCTCGGGGCCGCGCACCTCGTCATCGATGGTGGCGCGCAGTTGCGCGAGCTGATCGGGCGAGCCCTGGTAGAAGCCGCCGCCGACGAACAGGCCCGCGGCGTTGAGCTGGACGTACCAGCCGACTCCCGGTGCGGCGCGCACCACCGCGCCCTGCGCGGTCTTGTACGGCGTCTTGTCCTTGGCGAAACGCACATCCCGATAGGGCCGGAAGATCTTGGCCGCGCCGAAGTCCGGCTCCAGCTCCGCTACGAGCGCCTTCATGGGCGCGAGCACCGATTCGTCGTAGATCTTCTTGTGCGCGGACCAGAACGCCTTGGAGTTATCGGCCTCCAGGTCTTCGTAGAAGTCCAGCCCCGCCAGCGGGAAGCCCGCGAATCCGGTCATGCTCGCACACCCGCCGCGCTGGTGTCACCGAAGGAACGCATACCGGAAATCTACGTCGTGAAGTCTCCGCCGAACACGGCGAATCCCACGATGAAGCCGATGATCATCCCGACGGCCGCCGCGATCGCTGCCCATTTGCCGAGTGATTCGCCCTTGTTGTGCCCGACGATGCCCAGGATGATCCCGGCCGGACCGAACAGGAACGGGCAGAACAGCACCGCGGTCACCGCGCAGACGAACCCGATGATCGAGTACACCTGGCTACCCGGCTGCCTGGGTGGGGTGGCATAGGGTTCGTACCCTTGTTGCGGGTAGGACGGGTAGCCGTACTGCGGGCCGGACGCCGGATGGTCGTACCCCCCGCCCGCCGGGTACGGAGGTTGCCCGCTCGGCGAATACGGTTGCCCGGCGTCGGCGGGCTGTCCGGTTTGCGGGTAGAGCGGTTGCCCGCCCGACCCGTATTGCGCGTGATCGTCCGGCGTGAACCGATTCGTCGATTCGTCGGTCGGAGGCTGCGGCGCGGAACCCGACAGCGGGGACCCCGGCGCGGCGGGTTCGGCGCCCCAGGACTGCCGGCCGCCCGGCCCGTCGGCGCCCCACGGCTGGGGCTCGGCGGGCTGACCGCTGGGTTCGGCGCCCCACTGACCGCCCAGCGGGCCCGTGGGCGGCGGCGCGCCGCCCGACTGCCACCATTGGTCCGCCGGGCCCGGCTCGCTCTCCGGTGGCCGCGCGGCCGCCGGGTCGTGCTCGGTGGGTTGTGCGCCGGCTTGTGCCGGGGCGGAGCCGGTCGGTGGCTGGGCAGGTTCGTCACCGGAGGCTTCGCCTGCCTGCTTCGACAACGACGGTGACTCCGGCTTCCGCTGCTCGTCGTCCATGTGGTCCGGATCCTTCGGCGTGCTCATCGCACCCTCCTCGTGTCGTCCCGGTCAACCGACCTATGCCTACCACGGTGCGCGCGTCGTGATAGCCGATTGCTACAACGCGGCGCGTCGGGTGGCGGCGGCTCAGAGGTCTTCGTCGTCGACGATCTCGATCGCGGCCACCTCGGCGGACCGGTCGTCGGTCTCGTCGTCCTCGGTGCGACCGTCGTGCGGCGTCCACTCCTGATCCAGCTCGTCGCCGATGCCGAGCCTGCCGTCGTCCTCGTCCTCGTGGTAGCGGATGCGCAGGTCGTCGGGCGGATCCTCGATATTGCGCTGATACGCGCGGATCTCGTCCTCCTGGTCGTCATCCCCCATCTCGGTCTCCAACGGGTCACGGTCCATACCCTGAGTATCCCCACCGATCGCCGTCGGCCGACGCGAACGCCGAAACGGCGGCCCGGACCGGAGTCCGAGCCGCCGTTTTCGCGGTGCGATGCTTAGGCGTTGCCGTTGAAAAGACCGGTGACCGAGCCGTTTTCGAAGACCTCACGGATGGTGCGGGCCAGCAGCGGCGCGATGGACAGGACGGTCAGCTGCGGGAACTTCTTCTCCTCCGCCAGCGGCAGGGTGTTGGTCACCACGACCTCCTTGGCACCGCAGTTGGCGAGCCGTTCGGCGGCGGGCGAGCTCAGCACACCGTGGGTCGCGGCGATGACGACGTCACCGGCGCCGGCCTCTTTGAGCACGTTCACCGCACCCGCGATGGTGCCACCGGTGTCGATCATGTCGTCGATCAGGATGCAGGTGCGGCCCTCGACATCACCGACCACGCGGTTGGACTTCACCTGGTTGGGCACCAGCGGGTCGCGGGTCTTGTGGATGAAGGCCAGCGGCGAGCCGCCCAGCGAGTCGGCCCACTTCTCGGCGACGCGCACGCGGCCGGAGTCCGGGGATACGACGGTGATGTGCTCGAGGCTGTAGTTGGTGCGGATGTACTCCGCCAGCTGCACCTGCGCGTGCATGTGATCAACGGGGCCGTCGAAGAAGCCCTGGATCTGGTCGGTGTGCAGGTCGACGGTGATGATCCGGTCCGCGCCCGCGGTCTTCAGCAGATCCGCGACAAGCCGGGCCGAGATGGGCTCGCGGCCGCGGTGCTTCTTGTCCTGGCGGGCGTACGGGTAGAACGGCAGCACCGCGGTGATCCGCTTGGCCGAGCCGCGCTTGAGCGCGTCGATCATGATGAGCTGCTCCATCAGCCACTGGTTCAGTGGCGCGGGGAAGCTCTGCAGGACGAAGGCGTCGGAGCCGCGGACCGACTCCTCGAACCGGACGAAGATCTCACCGTTGGCGAAGTCGCGTGCGATCTGCGGGGTGACGTGGACGTCGAGTTCCTTGGCGACCTGCTCGGCCAGCTCAGGATGCGCGCGTCCCGAGAAGAGCATCAGGTTCTTCTGGTTGTCGATCCATGACGCGGTCACTGCTGATTGCCATCCTTTTGCTCTATTGCCTGACCCGACATCTCCTTGGCCGCGATGGCTTCCGCCGCCGCGCGGGCCGCGTCCGTCCCCGGACGGTGTCGCTGCACCCAGCCCTCGATGTTCTTCTGCGGTCCGCCGGAGACCGCGAGAGCTCCGGGCGGAACGCTTCTGCGCAGTACAGTACCCGCCGCCGTATACGCTCCGTCACCCACCGTCACCGGCGCGACGAACATGGTGTCGCTGCCGGTGCGCACGTGCGAGCCGACCACGGTGTGGTGCTTGGTCACTCCGTCGTAGTTGACGAAGACGCTGGACGCACCGATGTTGCTGTGCTCGCCGATCGTGGCGTCGCCGACGTAGGTCAGGTGCGGGACCTTCGAATGCGCGCCGATCGAGGCGTTCTTGGTCTCGACGAAAGCGCCGAGCTTGCCCGCATCGCCCACGACGGTGCCGGGACGTAGGTAGCTGAACGGTCCGATGGTGGCCTTCGGGCCGATGGTGGCGCCCTCGCCGTGGGTGCGGATCACCCGGGCGCCCTCGCCGACGACGACGTCGGTGAGCGTGCTGTCCGGGCCGATCTCGGCGTCCTCGCCGACGACGGTGTTGCCGATCAGTTGCACGCCGGGGCGCAGTACGGCGTCCCTTCCGATGCGCACGCTGGCGTCCACCCAGGTCGAAGCGGGATCCATGATCGTGACGCCCGCGCGCATATGGCGCTCCAGGATGTAGCGGTTGAGCGTGCGCGCTGCCGAGGCCAGTTGCACCCGGTCGTTGACGCCGGTGACTTTGGCCGCGTCGACCAAGCGAGCGCCGTGCACCGGGTGACCGGCCTCGCGGGCCAGGCGCAGCACGTCGGTGAGGTACAGCTCGTGCTGGGCGTTGGCGGTGGACAGCCGGCTGATCATGGTGCGCAGCACCGCGGCGTCGAACGCGTACACGCCGGAGTTCACCTCGGTGATCGCGGCCTGCTCCGGGGTGGCGTCGGCATGCTCGACGATCTCGGCCAGCTGGCCGTCCGCGTCGCGCACGATGCGGCCGTAGCCGTTCGGGTCCTGCGGGACGAAGGTCAGCACGGTGACCGCGGGGCGTTCGGCGTAGCTGCGGTGCTCGTCGAGCAGCGCGGCCAGGGTGTGCCCGTCCAGCAGCGGCACGTCGGCGGAGGTGACCAGCACATCGCCGGTGAATCCGACCGGCAGGGCGGCCAGCGCGCACTGCACCGCGTGCCCGGTACCGAGTTGCTGTTCCTGGAGCGCCGGGGTGATCTCCCGGCCCAGGTCGCCGGCCACCGCGGTCACCGCCGCGCCGACTTGGTCGCGGTCGTGCCCAACCACGGTGATGAGGTACGCCGGGTCGATCTCGTTCGCCGCATGCAGCGCGTGCGCGAGCATGCTCCGACCGGCCAGCGAATGCAGGACCTTGGGGGTCTTCGACCGCATTCGTGTCCCGGCACCGGCTGCGAGAACGACGACGGCGGTCTGCTGTGGCATGGATCTCCCTCGGCTGCCTGTCCTCGTGCGGGGCGTCGTCGTGCTTGGTCAGCGATGTGCGGGCCAACGATAGGTCATCGTGCTCTCGAGCTCCGCCGCCAGGACTCGAACCTGAACTCTCTGAACCAAAATCAGATGTGCTGCCATTACACCACGGCGGATTGCCACACCGGCGGTTGGCGAATACCCCCGCCGCTGTGCCATGGCACGGGATGAATCCTCGCATACTCGGCCGCCTCCCCGCGAATTGTTCTGCCCGCCTGTCCGCGTATTCCGGCCGTACCAGGGAGGAGCCTGCACCGCGGCAAGACACGCACAGCGGACCGGTGGGCCGGGCGGGTGGATCGCCCACAGGTCTGGGACAGTGGTATCCGAATGTCGGTGTCGTGCGTCGGAGCCCCGGCGCGACGGCCGACTCGACACGCACGAGGGCAACTCGCCGGGCTCGCCCGCGACCCGCCCGGCATGCGACCGTCGGCCGGAGGGAACCGCCGAGGCAGTCACGACCGGCAACAACGCGGAGAGGGCGGAGGAGCACGGGTGTCTTCGGGTGAGTCGCATCGAGTGTCCCGGCCGCGGATGACCGGCACCCAGCGGCGCCAGCAGCTGATCGAGATCGGGCGCGCGCTGTTCGCCGAACGCGGCTACGACGCGACCTCCATCGAGGAGATCGCGCAACGCGCCCAGGTCTCCAAACCCGTGGTGTACGAACACTTCGGCGGCAAAGAGGGGTTGTACGCGGTCGTCGTCGACCGCGAGATGTCGATGCTGCTCGACATGATCACCTCCTCGCTCACGCAGAACCGATCGCGTATCCGGCTCGAACAGGTCGCGCTGGCGCTGCTGACCTACATCGAAGAACGAACCGACGGGTTTCGAATTCTGGTGCGCGATCAGCCCGCCGCGGCGGCGGAGGGCAGATACTCCAGTTTGCTCAACGAGGCGACCAATCAGGTGGCGCACATCCTGGCCGGAGATTTCGCGCGCCGCGGGTTCGACACCAGTCTGTCCACCCTCTACGCGCAGGCGCTCGTCGGCCAGGTCGCCACTGCCGCGACCTGGTGGCTCGACGAGCGCAAACCCTCGAAAGAGGTTGTGGCGGCACACCTGGTGAACCTGTGCTGGAACGGGCTGAGCCATCTCGAGGCCGAGCCACAACTGAGTTCGGAGTGGCGTGCGGGCGCTGGTGAGTGACTCGGATTGTTAACCAGCAAATTGCGCGGCTGGTCTTGCCGAATGCTCGAATTGGCTGCCGGGCGCGCGCCTGGTGGTACGGTTCACCCATCCTTTGGGTGCTGTTCGGGCGGTAAGTCGGTCAACTTCGGGATGTCGGTCTACTTCAGGATGGCTGGTTTTGGGATGACAGGCGGATCTGATGGCTAGGCAAGCGCGCGCGGAGATCACCCGCGACTCCGTCCTGGCAGGCGCTGCCGATGTCTTTCTGCGCTTGGGATATGCGAATGCGAGCCTGAGCGAGATCATCGCGCAGTCCAATGTGACCAAGGGCGCCTTGTATTTTCACTTCGGCTCGAAGGAAGAGCTGGCGCGCGCCGTGGTCGACCAGGGCAACGAGCGACTGACCAGCTCGTGTCAGGGCTTCTTCGATCCCCGCGTGCCCGCGCTGGAAGCGTGCATCGGCATCACCTACGTCGTCGCCGATCTATCGATGAACGACCCGATGGTCGGCGCCATGCTGAAGCTGACCCACCAGATCGGCGACTACCGCGGCGCCCAAGGCGACAACATCGCCAAGCACTGGGGCGACACCTACCGGCTGCTCGCCGAGCGAGCCATCGCGCAGGGCGACCTGATCGCCGACCTGGACGCGGAGGTCATCGGCCTGCTGTGGCAGGAGATGGCCGCGGGCGTGCACATCATCGCCGTCGGCACCGAATCCATCGACCAGATGGCGGTCCGGATGGAGCGCGCCTGGTACTTCCTGCTCCCGGCCCTGGTGCCGCCGGAGAAGTTGTCCTACTTCCGCGAGTTCGCGGCCAGGCGACTGCGTCGCTACGTGCCGTAATTTTGGCCGCGACTTCGTCGCGGCGTGTTCGCGGCCCCTTTGTGGCT
>NZ_JBHVDM010000092.1:0-27185 GCF_042802775.1 Nocardia sp. NPDC057455
GGTGCGCTCGAGGCCGGGGCCGTCGTCGTGCCGGTTATCGTCTGCGCTGACCGTCTTCGCGACGGTGCCGCGGCTGCCAGACGACCAGCGCGGTACTGCGTTGCGGGGCGAGATCGGGACGGTAGCCGGCCCGGGTTCGCTCCAGCTCGGCCGCCAGTTCCGCGACCTGCTGACGCAGCTCCTCCACCTGATTGGTCAGTTCGATGATGCGTTTGATGCCCGCGAGGTTGACGCCCTCGTCCTGGGACAGCCGCTGCACCTCGCGCAGCAGCTCCACGTCCCGGGCCGAATAGCGCCGCCCGCCGCCCGAAGTACGTTGCGGCGTGACCAGTCCAAGACGGTCATACGTGCGCAGTGTCTGCGCATGCATGCCGGCCAGCTGGGCCGCCACCGAGATCATGAAGAACTCGGCACGCGACCCGCCGGACGCGTTCTTCGGTTCCGAGGACATCACGCACCTGCCCATCCTGCACGTGGATCGAAGCCACTGGCCCGCTCCGCCTCCTGGTAGCGCTCGAGCGCCTCCACGGCCTCGCCGTCCAGCTTCTGCGGAATCGCGACCTTCACCGTCACCAGCAGGTCACCCGCGCCACCGCCACGCTTGGGCACACCACGGCCGCGTACCCGTAAAGTTCGGCCGTCGGCGGTACCCGGAGGCACCTTGACGCCGACTCGGCCGTCCAGGGTGGGCACCGAAACCGTGGTGCCGAGCACCAATTCACTGTAACTGACCGGAAGTACGAGGGTCAGGTCGTCGCCGTTGCGGCCGAAGACCTTGTCCTGGCTGACGTGGACGGTGACATAGAGGTCGCCCGAAGGTGCCCCGCGCAGTCCCGCCTCGCCCTGACCGGCCAGCCGAATCCGTTGCCCGTCACCGACTCCCGGAGGAATCCGCACCGTGATGGTGCGCGTGCGGTTCTGGATGCCGCTACCGCGGCAGTCGACGCACGGGTCATCGATGATCGATCCGCTGCCCCGGCACTCGTCGCACGGCTCACTGAAGCCGAACGCGCCCTGGTTGCGGCTGACGACGCCGGTTCCGTTGCAGAGCGGGCAGACCCGCGGACTCGTACCCGGTTTCGCGCCGCTGCCGTGACACGTGGTGCACGGCGAAGGGCTGGTCATCCGCAGTGGGACCGTGACCCCCTGCGCCGCCTCCCGGAAACCGAGCGTCGTCTCGGTCTCCACGTCGGCGCCGCGCCGCGGACGGCTCGACGACGTCCGCGTGCCGCCCCGGTTGAACAGACCGCCGAGCAGGTCACCGAGGCCACCGTCGCCGGCGCCCGCGCCGCCGAAGATGTCCCCGATGTTGAACTCCTGCGAGAAGCCGCCGCCCGCACCGGATCCGAATCCACCGCGACCGTAGCCGCCACCCGCGAAGAGCTTGCGGGTGTCGTCGTACTCCTTGCGCTTGGCCGGATCCGACAGCACGGCGTGCGCCTCGCTGACGGCCTTGAACCGCTCCTCGGCTTTGTTGTCACCCGGGTTGGCGTCCGGATGCAAGTCACGCGCGAGCTTGCGATAGGCCTTCTTGATCTCGTCCTGCGAGGCGCTGGAGGAAACACCCAGCTCCTTGTAGAAGTCCTTTTCGATCCACTCCCGTTGGCTCACCGAGCATCTCCTCCTCTCGCATCATTGATCGTTCGCGCCGGCATCATCGTCCGATGCCTCTTCGGTCGGTTGTTCGGCGTTCTCCGTGAGATCGGCCACGCCGTCGGTTACCCCGACGAGCGCGTGCCGAAGCACCCTATCGCCGAAGCGATAGCCTTTGCGCATCACAATGCCGATCACCGGATCGTGGCCGGAGCCCTCGTGCTGCACGGCCTCGTGCAGGGTCGGATCGAAGGGTTCACCCTCCGAGCCGAACTCCTCGAGACCCTGCTTGAGCAGCGCGGCCGACAGCTTGTCGGCCACCGACCTCAGCGGACCGGATTCCAGGTCGCCGTGTGCCCGCGCGCGGTCGAGATCGTCGAGCACGCCGAGCAATTCGGTGACCACCGACGCCTTGGCGGTATCGATCACGGCCTTGCGGTCGCGCTCGACCCGGCGCCGATAGTTGGCGTACTCCGCGGTCAGCCGCTGCAGGTCGGCGGTGCGCTCGGCGAGCTCGCCGCTGATGGTGTCGGCGAGCGCGTCGCCGCCGTTGCCGCTCTCCACACCGTTGCCTGCCTCCGGGGCCTGCGCGGCCGCGGCGCCGTTGTCCGCGGCCGGCTGCCTGATCTCACCGGTCTCCGGATCGATCTTCCGGTTGTCGACGAAGGTGATCGGCTCCTTCTCAGAGTTGCCCTCGGTCACTTCTTCTCCGTGTCGACCGGCTCGTCCACGACCTCGGCGTCCACAACCTGGTCATCGTCCTGCGCGCTGCTCGACGCGCCGTTGCCCTGCGCCGCGGCGTCCGCGGCGGAGGCCTCGTAGATGGCCTGGCCGAGGGCCTGCGACTCGGTCGCCAGCTTCTCGACGGCCGCCTTGACCGCGGCGATGTCGGTGCCCTTGAGGGCCTCGTTCGCCTCGGCGATGGCCGCCTCGACCTTGGTCTTGACGTCCGCGGGGACCTTGTCCTCGTTTTCCTTGATGAACTTCTCGGTCTGATGCACCAGCGACTCGGCCTGGTTGCGGGTCTCGGCCTCCTCACGGCGGGCCTTGTCCTCGGCGGCGTGCGCCTCGGCGTCCTTGACCATCCGATCGATCTCCTCCTTGGACAGGCCGGAGCCGTCCTGGATCTTGATCGTGTTCTCCTTGCCGGTGCCCTTGTCCTTCGCGGTGACGTGCACGATGCCGTTGGCGTCGATGTCGAAGGTGACCTCGATCTGCGGCACGCCGCGCGGGGCCGGCGGGATGCCGGTCAGCTCGAAGGAGCCGAGCAGCTTGTTGTGCGAGGCGATCTCGCGCTCACCCTGGAACACCTGGATCTGCACCGACGGCTGGTTGTCGTCAGCCGTGGTGAAGGTCTCCGAACGCTTGGTCGGGATGGTGGTGTTGCGCTCGATGAGCTTGGTCATCACCCCGCCCTTGGTCTCGATGCCCAGCGACAGCGGGGTCACGTCGAGCAGCAGGACGTCCTTGACCTCACCCTTGAGCACACCGGCCTGCAGGGCGGCGCCGACGGCGACGACCTCGTCCGGGTTCACGCCCTTGTTGGGCTCTTTGCCACCGGTCAGTTCCTTGACCAGATCGGAGACTGCGGGCATACGGGTGGAGCCGCCGACGAGCACCACGTGGTCGATGTCGGCCACCTTGATGCCCGCGTCCTTGATCACGGACTGGAACGGCGCACGGGTGCGGTCGAGCAGATCCGAGGTGATCTTCTGGAACTCGGCGCGGGTCAGCTGCTCGTCGAGGAACAGCGGGTTCTTGTCCGCGTCGACGGTGATGTAGGGCAGGTTGATCGAGGTGCTCTGCGAGGAGCTCAGCTCGATCTTGGCCTTCTCGGCGGCCTCACGCAGCCGCTGCATGGCCATCTTGTCCTTGGTCAGGTCGATGCCCGAGCTGCCCTTGAACTTGTCGACCAGCCACTGCACGACCCGCTCGTCCCAGTCGTCACCACCGAGGTGGTTGTCGCCGGAGGTGGCGCGGACCTCGACGACGCCCTCGCCGATTTCCAGCAGCGAGACGTCGAAGGTACCGCCACCGAGGTCGAAGACCAGGATGGTCTGTTCCTTGTCGCCCTTGTCCAGGCCGTAGGCGAGCGCGGCCGCGGTGGGCTCGTTGACGATGCGCAGGACGTTCAGGCCGGCGATCTGGCCTGCTTCCTTCGTGGCCTGCCGCTGGGCGTCCTCGAAGTAGGCGGGCACGGTGATGACCGCGTCGGTGATCTCCTCACCGAGGTAGGACTCCGCGTCGCGCTTCAGCTTCATCAGCACGCGCGCGCTGATCTCCTGCGGGGTGTACTTCTTGCTGTCGATGTCCACCGACCAGTCGGTGCCGATGTGCCGCTTGACGGAGCGAATGGTGCGGTCGACGTTGGTGACGGCCTGGTTCTTGGCCGGCTGGCCGACCAACACCTCACCGTTCTTCGCGAACGCGACGACCGACGGGGTGGTGCGCGATCCTTCCGAGTTGGCGACGACGACCGGCTCTCCGCCTTCGAGAACGGCGACGACCGAGTTCGTGGTCCCGAGGTCGATTCCGACCGCACGAGCCATTGTGGTTCCTCCTAGTTGACGTACCAATGTGTGTCGGTGCCGGGCGAAAACCGCACTGCGACGCCCGATGAAGGACGCCGCGAGACCTCGCCCCCAGCACCTCACGGAGCACGGTCCCAGCAACACTGAGCGTGGTCGGCTCAATCCTGCCTCGCGGGCGTCTCGGAGTCAACCGAAACTTGAGCCTTACACACTCAATCTTGTCGAATAGCTCAACGGGCGACTCGCACGTTTAATTCCCGGACGACGACACGAATGCGTGACCCGCCGCACAATCCGGCCATCGCGACGTCACCGATCCTCGGCCCGTGGCGCCTACGACCGCCGCACGGCCGAGGAAGTCACGACGGGCGCCTCGCGCGGTTAGGGTGACGGCGGGGTGGCCGGGCCGGTCGCGCCGTCGATCCGAGGAGTCGCCATGAGGGCCGCCGTCGTCACCGCCGCCGAGTTCGAGGTCGCTGAGCTGCCCGCGCCCCGGCCCGGCGCCGGTCAACTACTGATCGACGTGTCGCGCTGCGGCATCTGCGGTTCGGATCTGCATGCCCGCACGCACGCCGACGAACTGTCCGACTTGGCCGTGGCCACGGGCTACGAGCACTTCATGCGTTCGGATCAGAGTGTGGTCCTGGGGCACGAATTCAGCGGAACAGTAGTGGATTACGGCCCGGACTGCCGCAAGAGATGGCGGACGGGGACACCGGTGGTGGCCCTTCCGATCGTCCGGCACGGCAAGCAGCCCCATCTGGTAGGGCTGTCGACCGCGGCGCCGGGTGGCTACGCCGAGCAGGTGGTGGTCCAGGAATCGATGACCATGCCGGTGCCGAACGGCTTGTCCCCGGAACACGCCGCGCTGACCGAACCCATGGCGGTGGCCTGGCACGCGGTACGCAAAGGCCGCGTCGCCAAGGGGCAGACGGCGTTCGTCATCGGTTGCGGGCCGATCGGCCTCGCGGTGATCAGCATGCTGAAGGCCGCGGGGGTGCGCACCGTGGTCGCCAGCGACTATTCGCCACGTCGGCGGGAACTCGCCACCGCCTGCGGCGCCGATGTGGTGGTGGACCCGGCGACGGAATCGCCCTGGACGGCCGCTCCGAAGAAAGGGCGGATCAACGGCGTCACCGACATCCTCGCGCTCGGCTTCGACGCCATGGATCGTCTGCGACGGGTCCCCAACCTGCCGTGGTGGTACGTCTTCCGGCTGGCCCACACCTTGAACACGGGACCGGCCGGGCCGGTGATCTTCGAATGCGTCGGGGTGCCCGGCATCATCGATCAGATCCTGGCGGCCGCCCCGCCGCTGTCGCGCGTCGTCGTGGTCGGGGTGTGCATGGAAACCGACCGTTTCCATCCCGCGATGGCGATCAACAAAGAGATCGAACTGCGGTTCGTGCTCGGCTACGACCCCGGCGAGTTCCGCGACACCTTGCACATGCTCGCCGACGGCAAAGTCGACCCCAGCCCGCTGATCACCGGGACCGTCGGGCTCGACGGCGTGGCCGACGCCTTCACCGCCCTCGGCAACCCGGAGCGGCACGCGAAGATCCTGATCGACCCGCGCGCTACCGGCGCCGCCCTGCTGTAAGGACGCGCACTCAGGGTGCCGCGGCGAGAACCTCGTCGGCGATCTTCTCGTCCAGCGTCACCCGCACCAGGGCCGCGGCGAGCTCCGCGGTGTGATGATCCGGCGCCAGCCGCGCCAAGTGGTCGGGATCTTCCGGCAACTGCACGCGCTTGGCGCCGCGCAAGGCCCGTTCGTCGAAGTGCGGCCGGACCCAGGTCCAGATGTCCTGGATCTCGCGCAGGAAGATATGGGCCCCGGTCGGACCGATGCCGTCGAACTCTTGCAGCAGTTCCGCGGCGCGCTCGGGGTCGTTATCCGCCTTCTTCGCCAGTTCCCGCAGGTCACCGTGGTAGCGGTCGAGCAAGCGCGTGGCGTTGTGGTGCAGCCTCGTGGCGGTGCTCTCGTCGTAGCGGCGATAGTTCGCCCGCCCCAGCGCATCGACCAGTTCCTGCCACTCCGCGTCGGCGACCCGGTGTGGCGTCCGGTAGCCGCTGCTGATCAGCTCTCGCGCGGCTCCGATGGCGATATCGGCGGAAATGCGGGTGCTGAGCAGTTGGGAAAGCATGAGCAACTGGAAAAGTGCGGCCGGTTTGTCGTCGAGCGTGATACCCGATTCCTCGGCATATCCCGTGCCCGCACGGACGAGCAATTCGTGGACGACGTCCTCTTGGCTCATCGTTACCTCCTCTCGCTACCAGGGCGCATACCCGGACGCACGTCGACTACACCGCCCATGGGCGGCGGAATGCGCCCGTCCCCGCAGGTCACGGCGTTTCGGTCACGGAGTTCGGCGACGGCTCATTCCGGCAGCACGTTCAAGGTGCCTTCCGCGCTGCGGGCGGCGGTCGAGCAGGCCGTGGCGGTGAACTGGTCGGCCAGGGGGTGGCGCGCCCTCGCGCGCCATTTACGCACCGCGGCCACCGCTTGCGCGCGCTGGGCGGTGAGCGGCGCGTCGGACGGGAGGCCCAGACGCAGGTGGGGTGCGATTCCCGAACCGCCGATGAGGCGGTGCAGTTCGGCGAGATCGTCGACGGGCAGCGCCAATTCGTCGGTGCGCAGGCGGCCGAGCAGGCGCAGCTCGGCGAAACCGTGCACGTCCGCGAGCAAGGTGCGCACCCTGGGCAGCAGTCGATCGGCCGGGGTGCCACGGTAGGCGGTCAGCACCCGGGCCAGCGCGGTGAGCGCGGAATGCGCTTTGAGCTGGTCGGCGCGCTGCCCGAACTGCACGTCGAGCACCGAGCGCAGTTCGTCCACGCCGCTGCGGCTGGTCAATTCGGCGGCCAGCGTGGCCGAATCGCGCACACCGAGCCGGATCAGCGTGACCGCCATGCGAATACCGAACAACCCGAACCGCTCGGCGAGCTGCGCACGCAGTTCCGGCGGTACCGGAAGCGGCACGTCGGCGCGGGCGAAACGATCGGCCGAGAGCAACGCGGCGCTCAGTTCATCGACCGGTACCCGCGCCAGCGTCTCGAACGCCGCGAACTCCTGCTGACGCAGTGTCGCCGCGGCGAACGCGAGCAGCCCGGCGACCGGGATCACGGCCTGGCACAGCCCCGTTCGTTCCAGCTCCCCGGCGAAACGCGTGGCGACATCCCGTGCCGAGTGCAGCGCGTCGATCCGGCCTGCCCCGATCTCGTCGGCCCGCGAGACCACACCGACGATGCCGAGCGGACCTGGCGCCCCCGGCCCGCCGTTGGCCGCGGCGGTACCCGCGCCCACGCGCTCCAGGAACTGCACGTCGGTCGCGTCCAGCCTGCGCAGCAGATACACGACGGCGTCCGCGCCCGGGATGGCGATTCCCTGCTCGGACCGCTCGTCGTCCGCACCCGGAGTCAGCAGACGCGCGGTGCGCCGCGACACCTCGCGCGACAGCGAGGACGTGCCCGGGGTGTCGATGATCGTGGTCTGTGTCAGCGCCGCGGCGGGCCATTCGACCTCGAGATGGTCGACCTCGCGCGGGGCAGGCGTGTTCCAGTTGAGCCGATCCAGATCGAAGGTCAGCCCGTGCGTCCCGCTGCCGCGCCGGACCACGACGTGCGCGCGGGCGCCATCGGGGGCGTAGGCGGTCACGCTCGGCGTCGAGCCGTACCGATACCAGGTGACCACCCTGGTGCACTCGGTCGCGTCGGTGGGTGCGATGTCCTGTCCGACGAGGGAATTCAGCAGAGTGGATTTGCCCGCCTTGATCGAACCGGCCAGCGCGACGCGCAGCGGCTGGTCCAATCGGCGGGCGCAATCGGCCAGCAGGGCCCGCGGGCGCGGCTCGCTCGCCAGCGCCGCCTGCGCCGCGCCGACCAGCTGATGCGCCTCGGCGACGACTCCCGGCACCGGGCCACCATCACGTCTCACGGGGCTACCGTACCGGCGGGTCCCATCGGTAGTGCGGTCTGCATGGCATCGGCGTATCGGCGCAGTTCAGCGACCACGCGCAGCTGCTGTTCCAGTTGCGCGCCGCGTTCGGCGCGGCTGGTGGCGACCATCGACGCCGCCTCCTGCGCGGCCCGCAGCGACTCGTCGATCGAGCGCAGACTGCGTTCGGCGACGCCCGCGTAGTGGTCGCGCAACGCGCGGTGGATGCGGTGCAGCCGGTCCTTCGACTCTTTGCCCGCCTGGAACGCCACGTCGTCGACGAAGCGGCGCACCGCCGCCTTCGCCTCGTTGCGCCGCTTGGCCAGCCTGGCCTGCTTGTCGTCTCGGAAGGCCTTGCCGCCCACGATCAATCCCGCGCCGATCGAGATCGGGTTGAGCAGGGCCAGCCCGGCGAAAGTACTGGCCAGCCCCACCATGAGCACGCCGCCGTAGGAGCCGCGCATGCCGACGAGCAGTTTGCTGCCGAAACCGATGTCGGGCTCCAGATCGGCGAGCGTGCCGGAGAGGGCGCGGCCGGTGTCGGCTCCGCTGCCGGGGCGCACGTCCGGCAGGTCGACGGCGCCGAGTTCGGCGAAGTGTTCGGCGACGCGCTCGGCCAGCTCTATCGCCCGGGAGTGCGTCCACAGCAAGTTGTCGCCGAGCGCGGTGTCGACGGTGCCGGTGAGGTGTTCGGCGATGCGGTCCCAGTGCCGGCCCGGGTCGTGCTCGTCGATCCATTCCTCGGTGGTGCGGGCGAGGTTGCGCAGGCGGTCGCGCAGGTCGTGATCGACGTCCCCGGCGAGGTCGGTGATGCCGTCGGCGAGCGTCTGCTGCCAGGCGGCGGTCCTGCGGTGCAGTTCCTCGGCCGCCGAGCGGGCGGATTGCAGCTCGCGAACCGCTGCCGCGCCCTGCGCGGGATCGCGGACCGCCACCAGCTCGCTGCCCAGCGCCAGCGCGAGATGCTCCGCCGCGGAGCGGATATCGCGGGCCACGGCGGCGCGGGTGGCCAGCTGGTCGCGCGCCACGACCTGGTCGCGAAGGAAGGTGTACAGCACGCCGAAGCCGGATTCGACGCCGAGCTGCTGATCCTGCAATTGCATGGCGTGGCTGCGCAGCAGCGACGACACCGGGATCATCGGCACGTCGAGGCGTGCCCGTGCGAGATGGTTCAGGTCGGCTTCGTGCACCTGCCGCCAATGCGGGTACAGGTCGGTCTTGGTGAGCAACAACGCGACCGTCGGGCACAGCTCCCGCACCTGCCGCAGGAATGCCAGTTCCGGCTCGGTGAGTTCGGTCGACGCGTCCGACAGCACCAGCACCGCGTCCGCGGCGGGCACCATTCCGAGCACGCCCGCCGCGTGGGCGTTGCCGTGCCCGCCGACGCCTGGCGTGTCGATCAGCACGATGCCGTCGGCCAGCAGCGCGTTGGGCACCTGGACCTCCAAGCGCACGATCCGCCGACCCTGCGCGTGCGGTGAGCGTTGATCGATCACGCCGATCTCCGCGATCGGCACCACCACCCTCGTCTCCGCGCCGCTGGAAGCGCCGTGCGCCGCGAGCACCAGCTCCGCGCGCGGCTCGGGGCCGTGCGCGAGCAGCATCGGCACCGTGGTGGTGGCGTCGTCGCCTACCGGGCAGATGTCCAGATTCAGCAGCGCGTTGACGAAACGGCTTTTGCCCTGGTCCAGCTGTCCGGCGACGACGATGCGCCTGCGCGGGTCACGAACCCGGTCGGCCGCCACTTCCAGGCGGCCGACCAGATCGTTGCGGCCCGCGGCACGGGCCGCCGCGATGGTTTCACCGAGTACCGAGAGCAGCGGTACCGCCGGTGGAGTGGCGTTCGGCGCGGGCGTCCCCATCGCGGTATCGACCTCTTTCCGTATTACCGGGCAACTGTCAGTGCAGGAATGTATCGCCACCCAGGTCGGCGCCCGCGGAACCACTGAACTCCGAGCTCGCGTGGCTTTCTCCGAACAGACCCGAGCCGGTATCGCCGCTGGTCGAGCTGTCCAAGCCCGATCCGAACGCGCTCGACACGTCCAGCGAGGACCACGTGTGCGCGGTCGAGCCGACACTGCCGCCGAGACCCGCGCCGGTGTCCACCGCACCGTGCGCCGCACCGCCGGCGCCGGCCTGCGCCGTACCGCCGAGCCCGGCCGTGGCATCCAAGCCCGAGCTCGCGTGCGAGCCGATACCGCTGTCCAGGCCCGAACCGAGGTGCGTTCCCGCGCTCGACGCACCCTCGAGACCACTCGACAGGCTCCCGCCCGCGCTCCCCGCGGCACCGAGACCGGTAGACAGACCACTCTCCAAACCCGCACCCGCGCTCCCCGCCGCACCGACACCGACAGACAGACCACTCTCCAAACCCGCACCTACCGCGCTATCGATTCCGGTGGAGAGGCCGGAGCCGAGTCCGGCACCCGCATCGAGCCCGGCCGACAGACCCGAGCCCAGCCCGGCACCCGCTTGCGCTCCGGCATCAAGCCCGGCCGACAGACCCGAACCCAGTCCGGCACCCACCTGCGTTCCAGCGTCGAGGGCGCCGGTGACTCCGGTTCCCAGTCCGGCACCGGCCTGCGCCGCGCCCTCCACGCCGGTGGACAGGCCACCACCGAGGCCGGTGGACAGGCCTGTCTCCAATCCGGTCGCGCCGTGGACCCCGGCATCGAGCGCCCCGCCGAGCCCGCTCTCCAGGTTCGCGCCGACCTGTCCGCCGGTGTTCAGCGAGCTGTCCAGTCCGCCGCCGAGCTCGGCCCCGGTGCTCACGGCCGCGCCGAGACCCGTCGCGAGCCCGGTCTCGAGACCCGCCGTCGCTTGCGTTCCCAGGTTTCCGGCACCGCCGACGGCCGAGGAGAAATTGCTTCCCAGCCCCGCGGCCATATTTCCGGATCCTTGTGCGGCGGTGTCGATTCCGCCGGTGAGCCCGGTCGTCGCCTGGCCCGTCGCATCGAGCGCGCCACCGAGACCGGTCTCCAGACCGGAACCGATCTGCGCACCCGCGTCGGCCGCGCCGTGCAGTCCGCTGGACACCCCGCCGCCGAGCCCGGCACCAGCCTGCCCACCGGCACCGAGACCCGTTGCCAGGTCGCCCGCAGCGCCCACCGCACTCTGGAAACCGGCACCCAGGCCCGTGGTCGCGTCCACCGCACCCTCGAGACCCGCACCGGCACCGGCTTGCCCAGCGGCACCGAGGCCCGCGGCCAAACCACTCGCGGCGTCCACAGCGCCCTCCAGACCCGCACCAGCCGAGCCGCCCGCACCCAGCGCCCCACCGATGCCGGTACTCAATCCACCGGCCGCATCTACAGCGCCTTGCAGACCTGCACCGGCACCGAGACCTGCCGTCAGATCAGTCGCCGCACCGGCAGCACCGCCCACGGCACCTCCGAGATCCGCACCCGAACCGGTCGTCGCGTCGATGGCGCCTCCGAGACCCGCACCCACACCGGTGGAGAGGTAAGCCGCACCACCGATCGCGCTCTCGAAACCGGCGGTCAGATCAGTCGCCGCACCCGCAGCACCGCCCAAACCTGTGGTGAGATCCGCCGCGCCTCCGACTGCACCCTCCAAACCGGCGCCGAGACCGGTCGTCGCATCGACAACACCTCCCAGACCGGCGCCCGCCTGGGTACCGGCACCTAGCGCCGCATCCAGACCCGTCGTCGAACCAGCGGCCGAACCGACAGTGCCCTCGAGGCCCGCACCCACACCGGTGGCCAGATCCGCCGCCCCACCTACCGCGCTTTCGAAACCCGCCGTCAGATCAGTCGCCGCGCCCGCGGCACCTTCCAGACCCGTGGTGACCTCCGCCGCACCGCCGAGCGCGCCCCCCAGACCTGCGCCGATACCGGTGGTCGAACCGGTCGTCGCGCCCACTGCCCCCTCCAGACCAGCGCCGAGGCCGGCACCCAGCCCCGCGCTCAGGTCAGTCGCCGCGCCGAGACCGCTCTCCAGGCCCGCGTTCAAGCCGGTGCTGATGTCCGCCGCGCCTTCCAGACCCGCGCCGACACCCGTAGTGATGTCCGCCGCGCCGCCGATGGCGGTTTCCAGACCGGCGCCGAGGCCGGTCGTCGCATCGATAGCGCCTTCGAGACCCGCGCCCACACCGGCGCCGAGGTCAGCGCCCGCCTGCGCACCGGCGCCGAGGCCCGCGGTCAGGTCGGTTGCCGCGTTCACCGCGCCTTCCAAGCCCGCGCCGAGCCCGGTCGTCAAACCGGTCGTCGCGTCCACCGCGCCGCCCAGCCCCGCGCCGAGACCAGCGCCCGCCTGCGCACCGGCGCCGAGCACCGCGTCCACGCCGGTGGACAGACCGGCGGCGGCGTCCACCGCACCCTGCAGGCCTGCGCCGAGGCCCGCACCGAGGCCCGCTGCCCCGTTCACCGCGCCTTCCAGCCCGGCACCGAGCCCCGCCGCCGCATCCACCGCGCCTTCCAGCCCGACGCCGAGGCCTGCGCCCGCGCCGACTGCCGCGTCGATACCGGTGGAGAGGCCGGTCCCAAGGCCCGCGCCGATATTCCCCGCGCCTTCGGCGTCGAGGTCGATACCCCCGCCGATGCCGCTGATCACCTGCGCACCCGCGCCGAGCAGGCCGCCCACGGCGGCGGACAGGTCGGCGCCCGCGTTGACCACGGTGCCGAGACCCGCGGCCAGTCCCGCGCCGAGCTCCAGTCCGGTCTCGATCGCGGTATTCAGGCCCGCACCGACGTCGACGCCCGTACCGATACCGAGGTCGACGTCGACGCCGCCACCCGCGCCCGCACCCAGGTCCACACCGAGATCAGCGCCCAAGTCGACTCCGGCATCCGCCACCGCCGCCGCACCCACGGTGCTCGCCGCACCGACCGCGGCGGCGGCGCCGGTCTGCGCGCCCGCGGCCACGATGGCTTGCAACTGGGAACCGCCGGTCACCAGCGCCGATTCCGCCACCATCGGAGCGCAGAGGGTGATGTCCTCCGGGGTCACCGCGCTCAGGCCCGCAGCGGCCAGCGCCTGGGTCGGGTTGGCGCAGTAGGCGACCGCGGCCTCGTGGTTCCGCAGCAGATCGAGGATGAACTCCAGAATCGCATTGGGTGTCATGAGAATCTTCTCCTGAGTCCCGGCGGACCTCGCTGATCCGCAGTCGTTGGAATGCAAATCACGCTAGGAGCGCATCCCGTTACGCCGAAACGGGGCGAACCCCTACGACCGGCCGGGGGCACCCGATAGGGGTTGGAGCGAAATTAGGGGAATTTCCCTAAACGATCCCCTAACGAGGTAACGGCTGATGGCCAGCAACCGACAGAACGGTTGCGTCGGCAACTACAACGCCCAGCGCACCAGCTCGGACACACAGCAGCGACACCGGACCAGACAGTTTTTCGAACGGGGTTCTCGAATGACACAGCGCCTGGCGCTCGGCATCACTGTCGGGGCGTCGAATTCGGTCGCCGTGGCGGCAACGGAAGAGGGCGACGACGGCCACAGCCCGTCCGGCGGCGGCTATCTACGCTCGCATCCGAGCGTGTTGCGGCTGTCGCAGGACATGGCGCCCACGCTGGGCGCGGGCTCGCGCTCCACCGGCCGCCATTCCAGCGATGTCCTGCTCGAGGGTTTCCTCGCCAGGGTCGGCGATCCCGTCGGCATCCTCGCCGAGGACGGTTCCTCTTATTCCGCGCCCGACCTGGTGGCGACCGCGATCGGTTGCCTGGTCGACGAGATCGCCGCCGAGACGGGACGAACCGGCACCCAGGCGACGGTCGCCTGCCATCCGGCTTGGTGGTCGCGGCACACCGTCGACCTCCAGCGCGTCGCCCTGGAACGGGCCGGGCTCGGCGAGGTGACCCTGGTACCGGAGCCGACCGCCGCGATCCGCTGGCTCGACGCCGCGCACGGCAGGGCCGACGACGGCGCGGTGATCGTCTTCGACCTCGGCGCGACCGGCTCGACCGTCTCGGTGGTCCGCACCGGCGAGCACGCCAGCCTGCTGGGCACGCCGCTGCGCAACACCGACATCGCCGGCGCGGAATTCGATCTGCTGACCATGCGCTATGTCCTGGCAAATGCGGTGCTCGCCGCGGATTTCGATCCGTTCGATCCGGTCGTGGAACGCGAATTATCGGCTTTGCGGGAGCGCTGCAGAAAAGCGAAAGAAGAGCTTTCCATAAATACCGCGACGGTTGTCGCGGTTCGGCTGGACCCCGCGGATCCGCACGGCACCGTGCGGTTGGTGCGCGGCGAACTGGAAGACCTGCTACGCGGACCGCTGTCGAGCGCGATGGACCTGATCCGCGACGCGGTGCATCGGGCCGGGCTCGACCTCGGCGACGTCGGCCGCGTCCTGCTCACCGGAGGGGGCGGTGCGATCCCCCTGGTCGCCGAACTCGTGTCCACCGAGTTCGGATTGCCCGTCGTGGCCGCTCCCGACCCTGAGCACACCACCGCCCGCGGCGCGGCGCTGCTGGCCGCCGATCTGCTCGCCGCCGAGACCGACCAGCTCCCGATGGTCGATCCGGTGGCCGAGGACGAGACCGTGCCGCAGCCCAGAGCGCTCCCCTCAGCGGGGCTCGCGGCGTTGCCCGAACAACGTCCCGCTCGTCGTCGCGCGCTGACCAGCAGGCAGCGCATCGCGGTGGTGGCGGGCGCGGCAGCCGCCATCGGCTTGCTGGCCACCGGCACTCTCGCCATCGGCACCGGTATCCAGTCCGGCCCGAGCACTCCTGCCTCGACCGAGCCGTCCGTCACCGGCGCCGCACAGGTCGCCGCGACGACGGGAGCGCGGACGAGCGACCCGTCCGCACCGTCCGGCGTGGCCGCCACGAATTCCGCGGGCTCCCCCGCGCGGCCTGGAACCGAGGCGTCACAGGCCGGTTCGCCGACCCCGGCCCAGGGCACCACGGTGGCCGTGGTGAACAGCGAGCAGAGTCCCGATCAACCCGCGCCCGTGGACTCCCCGGCGCCGCAACCCGCGCCGCAGCCGCAACCGCAGCAGCCGTCTCCCGCTCCCGCCCCGGCGCCCACCAATCCGTCGCCGCCGACCCAGCAGCAGCCGCGGCCCACGCCGCCGACCGCGCCGAGCCTGCCGACCGGTGTGCTGGGCGACACCCTCGGCACGGTGCTGCGCGCCCCCGGAGAGATCCTGGGAGGCTCCGGTGGCTGATACCGCCTTCGACACCCTCCCGTGCGCCCGCGACATCTTCCGGGATCTGGATTCCTCCGACGACCAGCCGGTTGTCTACCTGATCCGCGGCCGGTCCCAGACCGGCAAGTCGACACTGCTCGCGGAAGTCCGGGCTCGCCTGCGCGCCCGGGGCGTCCCGCTGCAGGACGACACCGCCGCTCTCCAGCACGCGCACGCGCGCAACGGCGCGCACACGGCGACCCGCACACCGGCCACGGTCGCGGGCGGCACGGCAGGCGTGCCGACCGATCCCCCCCGCCCGGCCCTGATCATCGACAACGCCCACACGCTCGGTCGGCTCGATCTCGAATATCTCTGCGCCGCGGTGGAATCCGGGCATCGCACCATGGTGATCGCCGCCCAGCCGCGCCCGCACGACCCGCGGCTGCGGATGCTCGCCGACGTGGTCGCCCGGCGCGGTCGCGTCGTGGACCTGCGCCCGCTCGGCGTCGCGGACATGGCGCCGTTCGCCCGGGAACTGGGCATGATGGTGCCGCGCCAGGTCGCTCAGCACATTCACCTGCAGACCGCGGGTATCCGCGGCGGCGTGGTCGCCGCGCTCACCGCCGCCTGCTCGGCGCGCCTGGACGCGGGCATCTCCGCCGTGGACACGGCCGTCGCCGCGTGGGCGCGCGGGTTGCTGGACAATCTCGAGCCCGACCTGCTGGAGACCCTGGTGGTGGCCACCACGGGTACGGGTCTGGATTCCAGCGAACTCACCGAGGTCCTCGGCGTGGAACAGTCCGTCGCGCAGGATCTCATCGACCGTGCCAGGGCCAGCGCCCTGGTGACCGACGCCGACCTGCTGCTGGAACCCGCCGTCACGCCCCTGCGCACGCTGCTCGGCGACCGCAGGTTCGTCGCGGTCGAGCGCCGGTTGCTCGGAGCCCGGCTGGAGGCGGGTCTGCTGCGCGACCGGACCGCGCTGCAACTGGCCGAGTCCGGCGTGCGCGACCCTCGACTCGCCGACTTCCTCGTCGACGCCGCGGAGCAGGCGGGCCGCGACGCGGTTCGCTACTACGCCGCCGCGGCGGCCGCCGGAGCCGAACTCGATCTGATCGCACTGCGCTGGGCCGAGGCCGCCGCACGGACCGGGGACGGCGACACGGCCATGCGGCTGGCCGAGCCGATGCTGGCGCGGTCCGGCAGCACCGGCACGGAACTCGCGACGGCGGTCCGGATCTGCGCGGCGGTGCTCACCCGCCGCGGCCTGGTCGGTCGCGCGGCACAGCTGTACACCTGGCTCGGCGGGCAACGGGTCGGCCCGGATTGGGCGGTCGGAGCCACGGTGTTGTGCTTGGCGGGCGACGTGCCGGGCGCCAGGGAGATGTCCTCCTCGTCGACGCAGTGGCCGCCCACCGAGGCGGGCGCGCACGCGCGGTTGATCGCGACCGCGCTCGCGGACACCATCGAACCGGGCAACAACACCGCGGCGGCGGTATCGGCGCTGGTGCAGGCCGCGCACGCGGACGCGGGCGTGGACCGCTTCCTGCCGTGCACGGCGGCCTCGATCGCCACGCTGCTCTCGCTGAGTACCGGCGAGCCCCGCCGCGCCCAGGACGCCTTGCGGCGGGCCACCGCGAGCGGGCTGCGCTGCCATCAGCTCGACGTGCTCGCGGCCTGGACGGCGATGCTCGGCGGCGACGAGCGCGCCGCGGCGGCCACTGTTGCCGCGCTCGACTACGACCAACTCGACCTGCGCGACCGGCTGCTGGCGCACGGCGTCGCGGTCGGTCTCGCGCGGCGCAGCGGCGATCACACCGCGCTGGCCCGCGCGTGGCAGGAGGCGTATCCGCTGTTCGACGACGTGCAGGCCGACCTGCTCGCCCTGCTGCCGATCGGCGAGCTGTGGCTGGCCGCCATCCGGATGCGCGACGAACGCCGGATCGCGCCCTTGGTGGACGCGGCGCTCGCGCTGCTGAGCCGCTTGAACGATCCGCCCGCGTGGTCCAACGCCTTCCACTGGTACGGCGTGCAGGCCGCGATCGCGCACGAGAGCCCCGAGGCGCTGCTGCCGCACGCGCGAGCGCTGAAGGCCGCGGCCGAGGCGGGTGACCGGCACGCCGCCGTGCTCGCCGACGCGGGCCGCACCTGGGTGCTCGTGCTGCGCGGCCAGGTCGCCGCCGCACCGGTCCACGCGGCGGTCGCCGCACTCACCGAGATCGGTATGACCTGGGACGGCGCCCGGCTGGCCAGTGAGGCCGCGCTCGCGGCGCCCGACTCGGCGACGGCCACCGCACTGCTCAAGCTGGCCCGCACGGTCCGCGCCGACGCCCGTCCACAGGAGCCGCAGCCTCGGCCGCAGGCGCCTGCCGGGTCCAACGGCGAATCCGCGCCGCCGCCCGCGCCGCCGCAGGCCACGATCCTCAGCGAACGGGAACGCGAAGTGGCCGAACTGGTTCTGCTCGGGCTCACCTATCGCGAGATCGGTGCTCGCCTGTACATTTCCGCGAAGACGGTCGAGCACCATGTCGCGCGCATCCGACGCCGGGTCGGTGCCCGTTCCCGTTCGGAGTTATTGTCGATGCTCCGCGCCATGGGACACGGTTCGCTTCTGGTGTGACCGGGTGCGGTTCCGTAAGCGGGAACGCCGAGCGAGGTAGGTGAGATGGCCACTGGGGTTGGCCTGCGCGTCGCCGAGGACGAGTGCGCGGCCGTCATCGTCACCGATGGTGACGAGCAGCCGCAGTACATCGTCCGCGAGTCGATCCTGCACATGTCCGAGGAGGGTGACGCCGAGTTGGGCGGTCCCCCGCCCACCGGTTCCCATTCGATTACCGGTTTCGTGCCCGCCATGGGCGACCCGGCGGGTATCCCGGTCGACGACGGCGAGGCCTATCGCGCCGAAGATCTCGTCGCCACCGCGATGTTCTGCCTGATCAACCTGACCGCCGAGCACCTCAGCGGTCCGGCCGAGTTCTACGCGACGTATCCGGCGGACTGGCCCGCCGAGTATGTGCGCTCACTGCGTGACGCGCTGGACTACCTGGGTCTGCGCTCGGTGCTGCTGGTCAGCGAGGGCGAGCTGCCCAGCGCCGAAACCGGGGCAGGCGGTGCCTCGTTCGCCTACGACGCGGCGCGAGGTGCGCTGGCGGCCGTGCTCGCCACTCCCGCGGGCGCCACCCCGCCGGACCCGTCCACCGCGGAGAACTCGACGGTGGACACCATTGTCATCCCCGCCGTGCTCGCCGCCGACGCGCAGCCGCAGGCGTACTCGGCGGCCATCCCGATCTCCGAGCCGGTTACCACCGCCGAACCGGAACCGACCGAGAACCAGCCGCAGACAACGGTTTCCGCGACACAGCCGAGGCGTACGCCGCTGCTGATCGCCTGCGCCGCTGTGATCGGTCTGGTGCTCGGCGGCATCGTGGTTGCCCTGCTGTTCCGCGACGGCGGCGAGACGCCGGTGCCACCGCTGCCCGATGCCAAGTCGGAACCGACGTCGGTGAGTCCGGCCCCGCCTCCGCCTCCGGCCGTCACCACCGCGACACCCACCACCGAGCCCGAGCCGCCGGTGGTGATCACCGAGACCACGACGCCGGAGCCGACCACCACGACGCCGCCGACCACCACCGAGCCGCCGACCACGACGCCGACCACGACCACGCGGACCCCGAGCACGCGGACCCCGACGATCACGACCAACCCGTTCGGGCAGCAGTTGCCGCAGATCCCCACCATCCCCGGCATGGGAATACCGGGTAGTCGGTGATTAGTAGCGTCCTAGTCGGGTTTGTGGCTTAGAGTGTTGCGCTGACCGTGTTGTCGGATGAATTCCCGCACCGGTCGGTTGCTGGACGAAGACTGTGCGCCAATGGATTCTGCCGTGGCCACGGATTTAGCTGGCACGTGCGTGCCGACGAAGGGACTTCATGCGCAAGTTGGTGGCGCGTCGCGCCGCGGTCAAAGCTGTCGCCATCGCATCGACCGTTCTTCTGGCTCCCTTGTTCGGCACGACTACCGCCTCGGCGGTGCCCGACGCCCCGGCACAGCTCGCCGCGGACAACCTCCCTCCGGAACTGGTGCAGGCCATCGCCCGGGATCTGCAGATGACACCGACGGAGTACCTGGATCGCGCCGCGCGCGCCCAGCAGTTGCGTGACTACGCGCGTGATTTCCGTTCGGAGCGACCGGATTCCTTCGCGGGCGCCTGGATCGGCGGCGACGGCAAGCCGGTCATGGCGGTCACCTCGCTGGACGCCGCCAAGATCGCCGCGGCCGACGGTTACCAGACCCGGCTGGCCCCCGTCTCGGCGGACAGTCTGGAGGGCTCGCTGGTGCAGCTCAACCAGTGGATCACCGGCCTACCGCGGGAGATCTCGCAGGCGATCAACTCGGTGGCGATCGACTTCTTGAACAGCCAGCTGGTGCTCAGTGTCGCCAACACTCCCGCGGGCCACATGCTCAACCTGCCCACCCTGCTGGCGAACATCAAGGTCATCCTTTCGCCGAACAGCGGAGGCCCGGTCGAGCGCAGGCCGATGGGCGGTGACACCTACATCAGCGCGCCGGGTTCGCTCGCCGACTCGTCGCTGCGCGCCGTCGACGTGTGCTCGTTCGGGTTCAACAGCATCGACGCCTCCGGCAACGCGCTGAACATCAGTGCGGGCCATTGTGATCCGAATCTGAG
The DNA here is from genome assembly GCF_042802775.1 of Nocardia sp. NPDC057455. Classification (NCBI taxonomy): domain Bacteria; kingdom Bacillati; phylum Actinomycetota; class Actinomycetes; order Mycobacteriales; family Nocardiaceae; genus Nocardia; species Nocardia sp. NPDC057455. The sequence goes on from NZ_JBHVDM010000092.1 coordinate 19,845, forward strand.
CAAGGGCAACCAGGAGGCCGGTGTCTACCTGCCGAACGTCCGGGACATCCCGGCCAGCCCCGAGCTGGGCACCTTCGTGCGCGCCTCGCTGGGCGGGCAGTCCGCGCTGGACTACTCGGTGATCAAGCTGAACGAGCGCGCGGTGCGGGCAGGCATGGACCAGCCCTCGGTGCGCGGCGCCAACGGCACCACGCTGGCGATCACCGGCACCGCCGACCCGATCACCGGCGCCCCGGTCTGCAAGTCCGGTCAGTCGTCCACCTTCACCTGCGGTTTCGTCGTGGCCGATCGAGTGGAGACCCAGCTCTTCACCGCCGAGGGCGAGAGCAAGACCGTCCGCGGGTTCGCCAGCTCGGCCTGCACCCTCGGCGGCGACAGCGGCGGCGCGATCGTGTCCGGCACGCTGGCGCTGGGCATCACCAGCGGTTCCAACGCCGCGGACGCGCCGAACTGCAACGAGGCGAACGTCGCCCTCGCGCAGTACGGCGGCACCGCTTCGCTCGGCATCCCGATCCGGGCGATCCTGGCCGACGTCGACGCCTCTTCCGGAGGCGGTATCGGCAGCGGCATCGCGGTGCGCACCCGGCCGAACGCGGGCTGAGCGCGCGCCCGAATCATGTGGCAATCCACATATCCCCCATCGACGGCTATGAGGGAGTCGAGAACCACAAGATGAGTAGGCATACCGCGTCAAACCCCATATAGTCTGCTCATGCTCCTGCCACGTATAGGACCTCCCCGCTCGACTGCGCGACAGACCGTAATCCGAAAGACAGTGATCGCCGCCTCGGCGGCGATACTGCTGTTCGGGCCCACGGCGGCAGTAGCGACGGCCCAGCCGGACCAGGCTCCCGGCCTCCCCGCCGAACTGATCGCCGCGGTGACTCGCGATCTGAAGATCTCGCCCGACGAGTACCTGCACCGTGCGGAGCTGGCGCAGCAGGTGGCCGCGTTCGCCACCACCGCCCAGCGGCAGTACCCGGCCGCGTTCGCCGGCTCCTGGCTGGACGACGCGGGCAAGGCGGTCGTGGCGCTGGCCCAGGGCCCCGGCGCCGACGAGGCGAAGAAGGCGGCCGAGTCGGCAGGTTTCGAGGTTCGCAACGTCGCCAAGAGCGAAGCGGCCCTGCGTGGCGAGAAGACCGCGTTCGAGCGCTGGCTGGAGGGCCAGCCGGAGGCGGTGCGGTCGCTGGTGCGCGGCGCGGTGGTGGACACCGTGAACAACGCGATCGCGGTGCGCGTCGACCAGGCGGGCCTGCCGATGCCGAACTTCATCGACCCGGCGCGCGTCATCGTGATGGCTCCGCCCGTGGCGGGCGAGCAGGGCACCCTGCAGGCCGGTGAGATCGCCGGAGAGGCGCGCGGCCCCCTCGCCGGCGGCGACGGCTACGCCTCGGTCGCCGGACGCAGCTCGCTGCGCTGCTCGCTCGGCTTCAACGGCACCGACCGCAACGGCAACACGGTGAACATCACCGCGGGCCACTGCAACCCGGACATTCAGTCCGCGGGCGGCGGCAACGCCGCGGGCGTGTACGAGATGAACGGCGACCGCCTCGGCGCGCAGCTCGGCGTCTTCCAGAAGTCGGTGCTCGGCGAGCAGGACTACTCGATCATCCGGGTCAACGACCAGGCCAAGGACCGGTTCGCCAACAACGGCGTCCGGGCGCCCGGCGCGGCTCCGATCGCGGTCGACGGCGTGGCGACTCCGGTCGTCGGCGCTCCGGTGTGCAAGTCCGGTGCGCGCACCGGCTTCAGCTGCGGCGTGGTCAACGCCGTCGACCAGACCGTGCAGGTCGGCGACCGCGAGCTCACCCAGAGCTTCTCGGCCAACATCTGCGCGCTGCCCGGCGACAGCGGCGGCCCGATCGTCACCGGCCGCTTGGCGCTCGGCATCTCCAGCGCGTCGTCGGTGGCGGACTACCCGATCTGCGAGATCCCGAATCTGATCGGCGCTCTGACCGGCAACGTGCCGCAGTTGTTCGCGCAGCCGGTGCACGTGGTGCTCTCGGACAACCCCGGGTTGCGCGTACGCACCAACTGAACGCGGAACGTGAAAGGCCGGCAGCTGTTGAGCTGTCGGCCTTTTCGCCGTCTCAGGGTCTTTCCGCTGCCCTTACACGCCCCCTGCGCGGGAAACGCCGCATGGAGTGCGGCAGCGGTCCGGCATTCTGGTCCCCATGTGTTTGGTGTTGATCGGCTGGCGCGCGCATCCGGAATACCGGTTGATCGTGGCCGCCAACCGCGACGAGTTCTACACTCGGCCGACCGAGTCCATGCGCTGGTGGCCGGAAGCGCCCGGCCTGCTCGCCGGACGTGACACCGGGGCCCCTGGCCGCGCCCATGGCGAGCCTCCGGGCACCTGGCTTGGCCTGAGCACCCAGCCGCACGGCAACAACCGATTCGCGGCTGTCACGAACGTGCGCAATCCCGCCGATCACCGCCTCGATGCTCGTTCCCGTGGCGCGCTGCTGATGGATTTCCTGCGCGGCGCCACCGACCGCGGTGCGGCCGGGGAGTTCCCCGGGCCGGAGAAGTACGTCCTCGACATCGCCGCCGCTCGCGACGACTACAACGGCTACAACTTGGTCGTCTCCGACCTGCGCACGCTGTGGTGGCATTCCAATCGCAGCGCAGCGGAACCGAGCGAGCTCGCTGCGGGCTTCCATGGGCTCTCCAACGGCACGTTCGTCACGTCCGCGGGTCCGAGCCGGGGGGAAGAGGCTTTGCGCGCTCCACAGCCCATTTGGCCCAAAGTCCAGGCGGGCCTGACCGCGCTGCGCGAGGTCGTGCGGACCGAGCCCGGTGCGGTGGACCGCTACTTCGAGCTGCTGGCCGACCGGACCGAAGCCCCCGACGAGCGGTTGCCACGCACCGGGGTGCCGGACGAGTTGGAGCGGGCGCTCTCGGCCAGGTTCATCGCGGACACCGTGCACGGCACCAGAGCGAGCACGGTGCTGGTCGTGCGCGAGGACGGCACGTTCGAGATGGTCGAGCGCTCGTTCGGCAGGCTGGGCGAGGACCTGGGCGAGGTCGTCGTCCGCGGCTTGCTCGATCTCACCGGGTGAACGACCGGCGGCCCGCCCTCCGAGGAGAGCGGGCCGCCGGTGATCTGACGAGCGGTGGGGCCGAGGGCTTACTTCGGCTTGTCCGCCCACTTCGTGGTGCCGTCCGGCGCCTGCAGCGTGTTGATCAGGTCGATACCAGCGACTGCCAGCATCGGACCACCGACCGCTACGGTGCCGAGGATGCCGCCGATGCCCGCACCCGCGATCGCGGCCGGGATGCAGCCGACGCCGAGGAACGGAAGGCCGAGGATGCAGCCGATCACCGCGCCACCGATGACACCCACCGCGGTGCCGAGGAAGCCGCCGACCGCGGTCGCGATGCCGAACTGGCTGGCGAACTCGTTCTGCGCGCGCTGGTTCTCGATCGGCGAGGCGATCGGCTGCGCGACGACGTTGACCGCGTTGGCCGGCTTGTCCTTGGGCACGGTGACACCCTGTTCAGGCGTCAGTTCCAGCACCGTGTCGTCGTCCTTCACCACCGGCTTCACCGGGACGACGGTGTCGGCGACCTTGAAGGCGATCGGCAGGGTGAGGACCGCGTTGCCCTGCGAGTCCTTGATCCGGTAGACGTCGTCTTCCTTGACGTCCTCGGAAGACTTCGCCAGTTCGAACGTGCCCCCCTTGAGCGTCGTCACGACGGTCTTCTCCACCAGCTTGACCGAGTACCGGATGGGGTCAGCGGCCGGCTCGGCATCGGCATGGGCGGTGCCCAGTCCGATGGTCATCGCACCGATGACCATCGCGGCCGCCGCGGTGGTTCTGCGGAGTTTCATTCAGTTTCCAATCCATCATCAGGTCGTACGTCGCCGCTGGTCTTCTCACGCGAGAGCTCTAATCCAGCACATCTGGGTGGGCGGCTCCGGATCCTCCCCGAGCAGTGTGAAGACGGTCGCGGCTAACAGAACGTGGTGAGCCTAATAGAACGCCGCGTTTTAAGCGAGATCCCTTATCAGCCATGGGGACTAAGCCAATCCTTACCGACTGGACGGAATGCTTCGACGTTTACGGTGGTGAACCGTCGGTCGACAGTCGGATCGATGCAAATTACTGTGACATCGATCACAGGTAAATAATGGGTCAAGCCCCAGCATATGGGGCTATAGCCCAAAAGCCGATCGTACGATGGACATGGTTGTTACTGGCGGGTAACTTACTGCCGGTTAGGATACGAACGAACCGAGGCGGTAGCGGAACCAACCGCGACTCGGGGTGCCTCTAAAGAAAGGTCGCGACATGAATGCCCTGACAGTGACGCTGGGCACGATTGGGGCGGCGCTCAGCCTCCTGTGTTGGGCGTCGTTCATCGGCGGCGTCCGCAATATCGCGCGCGCCATCATGATCGGCCAGCCCGCGCCGGATCGTTGGCGGCCCTTCTTCCCGCGCTTCAAGCAGATGCTCGTGGAATTTCTCGCGCATACGCGCATGAACAAATTCCGCACCGTCGGCTGGGCGCACTGGCTGGTGATGATCGGCTTCATCGGCGGCACCATGCTGTGGTTCGAGGCGTACGGGCAGACCTTCGACCCGGCGTTCCACTGGCCGATCATCGGCGACCTGGCGATCTACCACCTGTGGGATGAGATCCTCGGCATCGGCACCGTGGTCGGCATCCTGACGCTGATCATCCTGCGCCAGCTCAACCACCCCCGGCTGCCCGAGCGGTTGTCCCGCTTCAGCGGTTCCAAGTTCGGCCCGGCCTACGTCATCGAGGCGATCGTGCTGCTCGAGGGCCTGGGCATGATCTTCGTGAAGGCGGGCAAGATCGCCGCCTACGGCCACTCGGACCCGGCCACCGACTTCTTCACCATGCAGGTGGCCAAGCTGCTGCCCGCGAATACCACGATGGTGGCGCTGTTCGCCTTCGTGAAGCTGATGTCCGGCATGGCGTTCCTTTATTTCGTCGGTCGCAACGTCACCTGGGGCGTGGCCTGGCACCGCTTCTCTGCGTTCCCGAACATCTACTTCAAGCGGGAAGAGGACGGCGGCGTCGCGCTCGGCCCGGCCAAGCCGATGATGTCGAAGGGCAAGCCGGTCGACATGGAGACCGCGGACCCCGACACCGACACCTTCGGCGCGGGCCGGATCGAGGACTTCTCCTGGAAGGGCTGGCTGGACTTCACCACCTGCACCGAGTGCGGTCGCTGCCAGTCGCAGTGCCCCGCGTGGAACACCGGCAAGCCGCTGTCGCCGAAGCTGCTGATCATGTCGCTGCGTGACCACGGCTACGCGAAGGCCCCCTACCTGCTGGCCGGCGGCCGCAAGGACATGGGCGGCGACGAGGTCGGTCTGGTCGACGACGAGGGCAATCCGAACGAGGCGAAGCTGGCCAAGATCTCCGAAGCCGCGAAGGCCGAGGCCGAGCGGCCGCTGGTCGGCGGTGCGGAAGTAAACGGCATCATCGATCCCGAGGTGCTGTGGAGCTGCACCACCTGCGGCGCGTGCGTGGAGCAGTGCCCGGTGGACATCGAGCACGTCGACCACATCATCGACATGCGCCGCTACCAGGTGCTGATCGAGTCCGAGTTCCCGTCCGAGCTCGCCGGTCTGTTCAAGAACCTGGAGAACAAGGGCAACCCCTGGGGCCAGAACGCCAAGGACCGGCTCAACTGGATCAACGAGCTCGATTTCCAGATCCCGGTCTTCGGTCAGGACGCCGACAGCTTCGACGGCTACGAGTACCTGTTCTGGGTCGGCTGCGCGGGCGCCTACGAGGACCGCGCCAAGAAGACCACCAAGGCGGTCGCCGAGTTGCTGGCCACCGCGGGCGTGAAGTTCATGGTGCTCGGCGCGGAGGAGACCTGCACCGGTGACTCCGCTCGCCGCGCGGGCAACGAGTTCCTCTTCCAGCAGCTGGCCCAGCAGAACATCGAGCTGCTGAACTCGGTGTTCGAGGGCGTCGAGGATCGCAAGAAGAAGATCGTCGTCACCTGTGCGCACTGCTTCAACGCGCTGAACAACGAGTACCCGCAGGTCGGCGGCAGCTACGAGGTCGTGCACCACACTCAGCTGCTCAACCGCCTGGTCCGGCAGAAGCAGTTGATCCCGGTGGCCTCGGTGTCGCAGAACGTCACCTACCACGACCCCTGCTACCTGGGCAGGCACAACAAGATCTACAACGCGCCGCGTGAGCTGATGGCCGCATCCGGCTCGAACCTGGTCGAGATGCCCCGGCACGGCGAGCGGTCCATGTGCTGTGGCGCCGGTGGCGCGCGGATGTGGATGGAAGAGCAGCTCGGCAAGCGCGTCAACATCGACCGGGTGGAGGAGGGATTGAGCACCCTCGCCGCGCCTTCTGGTCGCTCCGCAGGCTCCGCTCCTGGGAAGATCGCGACCGGCTGCCCGTTCTGCCGCGTGATGCTCACCGACGGCGTCACCGCGCGCCAGGAGAAGGGCGAGGGCGAAGGCGTCGAAGTGGTGGACGTCGCGCAGCTGATGCTGGACGCCATCGAGCGCGTCGAGCCCGCGGTGCTGACCGAGAATTTGACTGTCATCCAGGAACCCAAGGCGCCCGAAGCGGAACCCGAGCCGGAGCCCGAACCGGCCCCGGCCGCCGAAGCCCCCGCACCGGCCAAGGCCGCGCCTGCCGGTGGCGGTCTGGCGATGAAGGGCCCCGCGAAAGCACCCGGCGGCGGTCTGGCCATGAAGGGCCCGGCCAAGGCGCCCGGCGGCGGACTGGGGATGAAGGGCGCGGCGAAGGCGCCCGGCGCCAAGGCACCTGCCGCGGAACCGGCGGAGACCGAGGCCGCGTCGGCGCCCGCCGCACCGGCCAAGGGTCTCGCCATGAAGGGCCCGGCGAAGGCGCCCGGCGGTCTGGGGATGAAGGGCGCGGCCAAGGCGCCCGGCGCCAAGGCGACCGCGGCCCCCGCCGCCGAATCCGCGCCAGCGGCCGAGGCAGCCGCGACCGAGGCTCCGGCCAAGCCGGTCAAGGGGCTGGGGATGAAGGGCGGAGCGAAAGCTCCCGGTGGTGGCCTCGCGATGAAGGGCGCGGCCAAGGCGCCCAGCGCCAAGGCTCCGGCGTCGGCGGCCCCGGCGGCCGAGGCAGCACCCGAGATCGCCGAACCGGCTGAAGCCGAGTCGACCGAAACCGGGCCGACCGAAACGAAGCCCACGGTGCCCGCCAAGGGTCTGGCCATGAAGTCCGGCTTCAAGCGGCCCGGTACCAAGGCCCCCGGTAAGCCCGCCGCGGCATCGGCCACGACGGATGCGGCTCCCGCCGAACCGGCTCCGCCGGAGCAGGCTCCCGCCGCGGAGACTCCTGCGGCGGAGACTCCTACGGCGC
>NZ_JBHVDM010000093.1:0-26447 GCF_042802775.1 Nocardia sp. NPDC057455
ACAGGATCGTCCAGCCGGGCCCGGTGCGCGGTGGCCGACGTCCGCCACCGCGCACCGGACAACACTCGCATGGTCACCGCACCCCGCAGGGGCAGGCGACTCTCGTCGCCCTGGTCGTCATTCGCCCACCCGGTGCGTTCCGTCTCGGACGGTGCCGACGAACTCCTCGACCAAGTCCTCCAAGGCGACGATCCCGGTGGTGTTGCCCCGGTCGTCGACCACGCGGCCGAGATGGCTGTTGGTGCGGCGCAGCCGGGCGAGCGCTTCGTAGAGCGTGGTCTGCATGCCGACCGTCGGCAGCGGGCGGATGTCGGTGCGCGGGATCGGCGTTCCTGGTCCGGCGCTCTCGTCGGCCACCTTGTCCAGCACGTCCTTGACGTGCAGGTACCCGACCAGCGAGCCGTCGCTCGCCCGCACCGGGAAGCGGGAGAAGCCGGTCTCGGCGACGGCGGATTCGATGTCGCCGAGGGTGGTCCCGTTGCCCCGCAGGGGGATCGATCGGGTCGCGTCCAGCGGCACCATCACGTCGGCGACCACGCGGTCGCTGGTGCCGAGCGCCTGGGTGAGGCGGCGGTGTTCTTCCTCGTCGAGCAGGCCCTCGGAGCGGGACTCCCCGATCATCTCGGCCAGTTCGACCGTCGAGACGGTGGCCTCGAGCTCGTCCTTCGGCTCGATCCGCAGCAGGCGCAGCGACAGGTTGGCGGCCAGGTTGTACAGCGCGATGAGCGGGCGGGCCAGCCGCAGCCACATCAGGTGCAGCGGCACCAGCAGCAGGGCACTGCGTTCCGGTCCGGCCAGCGCGATGTTCTTCGGGATCATCTCACCGAACAAGATGTGCAGGATGACCACGATGGTGAGCGCGAGGGCGAACGCCATCGGGTGCAGCAGTTGCTCGGGCAGACCGAGCAACTCGAACGGGCCTTCCAGCAGGTGCGCGACGGCGGGTTCGCCGACGCGGCCGAGCAGGATCGAGCAGATGGTGATGCCCAGCTGCGCGGCCGCGAGCATCATCGAGAGGTTCTCGCCGGCCCGGATGACGGTGTTCGCGTTGCGCTTGCCTTGCGCGGCGAGCGCTTCCAATCGGTCGCGGCGGGCGGAGATGAGCGCGAACTCGGCGGCGACGAAGAAGGCGTTGCCACCCAGCAGCACCACCGTGAGCAGGACGCCGAGCAGGTCACCCATGGCTGTGCTCCTTGGCCGCGAGGGCGTCGGCGTCGACCGGGATCAGCCGGACCCGGTCGACGCGCCGTCCGTCCATGCGCTCCACGCGCGCGATCCAGCCGCCCGCAGCGGGGCTGTCGGCCGCGGTCCACTGCTGTGAGCGAGGGTTCGGCAACACGACCTCGTCGCCCGTCACCGGGATGCGGCCGAGCCTGGTCAGTACGAGGCCGCCCAGCGTCTCGTACTCGCCCTCGGGGGCGTCGTATCCGGTGGCCCGGGAGACCTCGTCGATGCGCAGCAGGCCCGAGCAGTCCCAGCCGTCGGAGACGCGCCGTACGTCGCGCTCCTCCTCGTCGTGCTCGTCGCGGACGTCGCCGAGGATCTCCTCGATGATGTCCTCCATGGTGACCATGCCCGCGGTGCCGCCGTACTCGTCCACCACGAGAGCGACCTGCATGCCGTCGGCGCGGACGCGTTCGAGCACCTCGTCGCCGTCCAGGCTGGCGGGCACGATCGGGACCGGCTGGGCGAGCCGGTACAGGGGGATCGTCCGGCGCGCGTGCACCGGACGGGTGAAGGCCTGCTTGACGTGCACGAAGCCGAGGGTGTTGTCGAGGTCGCCGTCGATCACCGGGAAGCGGGAGTAGCCGGTGCGGCCGGCCGCGTCGATCAGGTCGGCGATGGTGTCGTCCTTGTCCAGTGCTTCGATCTTCACCCGCGGGGTCATCAGTTCCTCGGCGCTGCGCTCGCCGAACTGCAGGGAGCGGTCCATCACCTGCGCGGTGGGCTGGTCGAGTGCGCCACGCAGGGCGGAAGTGCGCACCAGGGAGCCGAGTTCCTGCGGTGAGCGGGCCGAGCGCAACTCCTCGGCGGGCTCGACGCCGAGCCTGCGGACCACCCAGTTGGCGGTGCCGTTGAGGAAATGGATCATCCACTTGAACGCCACCGAGAAGGCGATCATCGGCCCGGCCGTGGCGCGGGCGGTGCCCAGCGACTTGGCGATGGCGATGTTCTTGGGCACCAGCTCGCCGTAGATCATCGACAGCGAGGTGGCCAAAACCAGCGCCAGCGTGAGGGCGACACCGCTCGCGGCGGCTTCGCTCATCCCGGTGGCGGTGAACACCGGATCAAGCAGCCTGGCCAGCACCGGCTCGGCGATGTACCCGGTGATCAACGTGGTGATGGTGATGCCGAGCTGGGCGCCCGACAGCTGGAACGACAGGGTGCGATGCGCCTTGCGAACCATGCGGGCGCGGACGTCGCCGGTGCGGGCGTGCGCCTCGACAGTGCTGCGTTCGAGCGCGGTGAGGGAGAATTCCGCGGCGACGAACAAGGCCGTACCTGCGGTGAGTGCGATGAACCCGATCAGGCTGAGCGCGGTGAACGCGATGGACATCGTCAGCACCACCTGCACGGTGCTGGGAGACGGCCTGGGCGGAAGGGGACTACTGCGAGGAGGAGGACGCCGGGTCGGTCACCCGGCTCGGTAGAGGAGCCCTCCTGTGCGGCGCCCTCGGACGCGGGTGACAACTGGATCCTTTCGCGAATGTGTCGTGGTGCCGGAGTCCGGCAACCACCATGCTACCGGCCCACATGCGGAGCGGCGTGGGCCGGTGCCGGTGCGACGCGCGTGTCGGCGCTCACCAACCGCCGGGCAGTGGGCGGCCTTCGGCGAACCCGGCGGCGGACTGCACGCCGAGCACAGCCTTCTCGTGGAATTCGGTGAGCGTGCGTGCTCCCGCGTAGGTGCACGCGCTGCGCACGCCCGAGCAGATGTGGTCGAGGAGGTCCTCGACGCCGGGACGCTCGGGGTCCAGCCGCATCCGCGAACTGGAGATGCCCTCTTCGAACAGCGCCTTACGCGCGCGGTCGAATTCGCTGTCGGAGGCGGTGCGGGCGGCGACGGCCCGCTTGGACGCCATGCCGAAGCTCTCTTTGTACGCGTTGCCGTCGCGATCGACGCGCAGGTCACCAGGGGACTCATAGGTACCGGCGAACCAGGAGCCGATCATCACGTTGGACGCACCCGCGGCCAGTGCGAGCGCCACGTCACGGGGATGGCGCACGCCGCCGTCGGCCCAGATGTGCACGCCGAGTTCCGCGGCGGCGGCGGAGCACTCGGCCACGGCGGAGAACTGTGGGCGGCCCACGCCGGTCATCATCCGAGTGGTGCACATGGCGCCGGGCCCGACACCGACCTTGACGATGTCCGCGCCCGCCTCCGCGAGATCCCTGGTGCCCTCGGCGGAGACGACGTTGCCCGCCACCAGCGGGACACCGAGCCCGAGATCACGCACGGCGGACAGCGTTTCGAGCATCTTGGCCTGGTGGCCGTGCGCGGTGTCGATGACGAGCAGGTCGGCGCCCGAATCCACGAGGGACTTGGCCTTGGCGGCCACGTCGCCGTTGATGCCGACCGCGGCCGCGACGCGCAGCCTGCCGGAGGCGTCGACGGCGGGCTGATAGATCCCCGCGCGCAGGGCGCCGGTGCGGGTGAGCACCCCGGCCAAGGTGCCGTCCTCGGCGGTGAGCACGGCGAAATCGGCGTGCTCGGCGTGCAGCAGGTCGAACAGGTCACGCGCGGTGATGCTCGCGGGGGCCCGCACGAAATCGGTGACGGCGACCTCGCGCAGCCGGGCGAAGCGGTCGACGTCGGCGCAGGCGACCTCGGTCACCACGCCGACCGGCCGCCCGCCGTCGACCACCACGACCGCACCGTGCGCACGCTTGTGCATCAGGGCGACCGCCTCGGAGACCGAGCGGTCGGGGTCGAGGGTGACCGGGGTGTCGGCGGTGAGCGAGCGGCTCTTGACGAACGCGATGGTGTCGGCGGCCGCGGTGATCGGCAGATCCTGCGGAAGGACGACGATGCCGCCGCGACGAGCCACGGTCTCGGCCATTCTGCGCCCGGCGACGGCGGTCATGTTGGCCACGACGATGGGGATGGTGGTGCCCGACCCGTCGGACGTCGAGAGATCGACATCGAAGCGCGACGCGACGTCCGTCCGGTTCGGGACGAGGAAGATGTCGTCGTAGGTCAGGTCGTACGGCGGCTGATGACCGGGGAGAAAGCGCACTCGACCGATGATATCCGGGCGCCGACCGGTGCGCGCCGTTCTCCCGGAGGTGCTGCCGCATTTCGCCCACGACCTCGTGCAAACGCTGTTGCGGCAGTAAGCGGCAAGCAGGTGGGCGGCGAGCAGGTGGGCGGCGCGGAGTGGGCGGCGGGCAGCGTGGGGGCGAGCGGCGGGCGGCGGGCGGCGGGCGGCGGGTAGTGCGAGCGGCGGGCAGTGCGGGCCGCGGGCAGTGCGGGGCGGCGAGCAGGTGGGCCGCGCGGAGCGGTCAGCGAGCGCCGAGGACGCTGCCGCATCGTCGCGATGCCTGTTTTGTCGCGCGGCTCCGGACCCGACCGGTGTCTTCCGCGTGGGCCGGTCCTTCGGTCCAGGTCTCAGGCGGCGGCTTCGGAGCGGGACAGCACGATCGTGGTGGCGACCATGATGATCACCGCGCCTGCCGTGACGATCAGCCCGGCGGTGTTCGCCCGCAACCGCTCGTCGAGCACGGCGATGCCGATGAACGCGGCGGCCAGTGGCTCGGCGACCGTGACGGCCGGCAGCGAAGCGGTCAGCGGCCCGACTTGATAGGCGCGCTGCTGCAGATAGACGCCGGTGATGCCTGCCGCGATCAGCGCCCAGGTCTGCCAGCCGCCGAGCACATCTGCGAGACCGTGTTCGAACAGGCCGGTGACGTAGTCGGTGAGTGCGGCGGCCAGCCCGTAAAGGGAGCCGCTCGCGGCGCCGAGCAGCAGCGCGCGCCACGCGGGCTGGTGCGCGGCGATCCCAGCGGCCGTGGCGGCGGCGATCAGGCCGACCAGAAGACCCAGCGGCAGGAGCCAATTGCGCAACGGCGCATCGGTATTACCCTCGGTCGGATCACCGACGAGCACGAAGCAGGCCAGCGCGGCGGTCAGCGCGAGCGCGATCGCCCACGTGCGTGGCGCCACCCGGCGGTTGTTCAGGCGGGCCGACAGCGGCAGCGCGAACACCAGCGCGCTCACCAGGATCGGCTGCACCAGCAGGACCGCGCCCAGCGCGAGCGCGGCGACCTGCATGGCGTATCCGCCCGCGTCGCCGATGACGCCGCCCCACCAGCGGGGAGCGCGCAGCAGCGAGCGGATCAGCGACTCGCTCTCCGGCACCGCGGCCGCCGCGCTCTGCTGCGCGACCGCGGCGACCGCGAACAGCAGCGCGGCCAGGAGTGCGCAGAGGACGGCGGCTGCCGGATGAGTCGACACCCAACTAGTTTGCTGTGCGATTGCCTCGGGAGGGAGACTGCTGTGCTCGCACGGCGCGTCGCCGTGTCCGGCCCGCCGTGTCGCCGGACGCGGAGGCTGCGGTGCGGCCGGAGAATCCGCTTGTCGTGCCCGAACTGCGGGCGACAGTGCCCTTGGCCGAGCCCGTGCCGCGTCCCACAGGGTTGCTCGCCGCGGCCTTCGCGGTGCCTCGGCGGCGCGTGGGCGCGGTGACCGATTCGCCGCTCCGCCCCGCCCCGGCGGCCGACCGGCTCCCGGATTGCTTCGCCGAACCTGCGCCACGGCCGTCGGCCGCCGTCTGCTCACCGCGCCTGCCGGGCTTGCGTCGAGCGGGTTTCACGGAGGCCGTGGCAGGGGCGGCCACGGGCGCGGCCGCCGCCGCGACCGGAACCCCGGACGGACGGCGGGCGCCGGTGATCTCGATCAGCGTGCGGTCGCCGGGGCGGACCGCGACCGCGTCGACCTCGACGCCCGCCTTGCGGGCCATCGTCTCGACGTCGCGGCGCTCTTCGTCCATCACCAGCGTGACGACCACGCCGTCCTCGCCCGCGCGGGCGGTGCGCCCGGCCCGGTGCAGGTAAGCCTTCGGCTCCGGCGGCGGATCGACGTGCACGACGAGGGAGATCCCGTCGACGTGGATGCCGCGCGCCGCGACGTCGGTGGTGACCAGTACCGGCACCGAACCGTCGGCGAACGCCGCGAGGGTGCGGGTGCGGTTGTTCTGCGCCTTGCCGCCGTGCAGCACGCCCGCGGGGATGCCCGCGCCGCGCAGCTGCTTGGCGAGCCGGTCGGCGCCGTGCTTCGTGCGGACGAACATGATGGTCAGCCCGTCGCGGGCGGCGATCTCGGTGGCAACCGTCCGTTTTGCCGCTTTGTCACCGACGTACAGCAGATGGTGTGACATCGTCGTGACAGCCGCCGACGGCGGCGCGGTGGAATGCGTGACGGGGGCGTGCAGGTAGCGCTTGACCAGCTTGTCCACCTCCCCGTCCAGCGTGGCGGAGAACAGCAGGCGCTGGCCGTCGCGCGGCGTGCGGTCCAGCAACTTGGTCACCTGCGGCAGAAAGCCCATGTCGGCCATGTGGTCGGCCTCGTCCAGCGTGGTGATCAGCACATCGGACAGATCGGCGGACCCTTGGCCGAGCAGATCGGCGAGGCGCCCGGGCGTGGCGATGAGCAGGTCGACGCCACGGGCGAGCCGGTCGGCTTGGCGCTTGATCGGGGCGCCGCCGACCACCGAGGCCACCCGCAGGCCGAGCGCGAGCGCCGGTTCGTCGAGCGCCCGCTCGATCTGCGCGGCCAGTTCGCGGGTCGGCACCAGCACGAGTCCGCGCGGGCGGCCCGGCTTGGCCGAAGCGCCCATCAGGCGGGTGAGCATCGGGAGGCCGAAGGCCAAGGTCTTCCCGGAACCGGTCGGCCCGCGGCCGAGCACGTCCTTGCCGGCCAGAACGTCCGGCGCCGTGGCGGCCTGGATCGGGAACGGCGTCTCGATGCCGTCGCGTCGCAGTGCTTGTATGAGCACGGCGGGCAGGCCCAGATCCGCGAAGGTCGCGGTGGGCTCCGCGGCGACGGTGGTCGAGGGGGTCACGAGGTGAATGTGCCTTTCGTCGCACGGCGCGTTCCAGCGGAACGCGCCGTTCGGTGGGGTGGAGAGCGGTGCACGATGCGGTTCACCGCGCTACGGCGCGGGCGATGACGCGCGCCGGGTGGAGCGAAAGGGTGCGGCCGACCGGAGGCGGGCCGAGACTCCAGAATACGTGCCGGGAAGTCAGCTGTGGAACAGCCTGCTCAGTTCCACGAGCCAAGGTACGGCCACGGCCTGTGTCGGCACCACCAGGATGGCGGCCGAGCCGAGATAGGCGGCCGTGGCGATGCGGATGTCACCGATCTGCTCGCTGAGTCGCTGGATGCGGATGAGCGTGGTGGGGCCGCCCGCGGCGAGGGCGCCTTGTGGCGCGGTGGATTTCGCACACGCGACGAGGGCGCGGGCCAGCGGTTTCGGTCCGGTGACCTTGACCGCCGAGTCATCGGCGAGCAGCTCGATGAGCAGTTTGACCGAGCCGAGCGCGGCCTTGCTGCGCACCACCCTCGGGAACGCCTCGTGCACCGCCGTGAACGCTTCCAGCACGAGATCGTGCCTTGCCCGCAGGTGCGAGCGTTCGTGGCTGACGATGGCGGTGACCTCGGCGTCGGCGAGATTGGTCAGGGTGCCTTCGCTGAGCACCACGCGCTGGCGCAGACCGGGCAGACAGTAGGCGATGGGCTCGGTCGCGGCCAGCACCCTGATGTCGGCCGCGCGCCGGTGTGGACCGCTCTGGTCCAGCAGGTCGACGAGCATGCGGTGGCGCGCCCGCCGCCTGCGGGTGTGCACGCCGACCCGGATGATCGCGTAGATCAGCCGGGCACCGACCAGCAGCGTGAGCGCGAATACGAACACGTAGGCCAGCCACAGCGGCAGGCCGAGCGCGTCGATCTCCCGGGTCGGCGCGGTGGTCGGGCGGCCGTCGGGGCCGGGTACCAACAGCTCGGCGGCGATGGCCAGCCCGGAGCCGAACGCGCTCAGCACGGCGGCGAGCGCGATGGCCTGCCAGAGCACCAGCGCTGCGCGGGGCGTCCGGTATGTCCAGGTCGCCCGGCTGAGCAAGGCCGGGGCAGGTCCCGCGAGAAGCAATGCGAGTCCGGCGAAGACCGGCGCGGTTGCGTTCATCGACTCAGCTCACTGCGTTGTGGGGCCAGGGCGCCCGAGGAGTCTACTGCGGCGGCGGCGCCGAGTCCTCGTCCTCGGTAGCTTCGAGCTTAGCGAGTGCTTCGCGCAAGGCAGCAGCCTCGTCCTTGCCGACCTGCTCCACGAAGTGCACCAGCGCGGCGGCGCGGCTGCCCGCCGCGTCGGCCTGCTGCAGCGCGTCGACCATCAGACTGGCCACGAGTTCGTCCCGCGTGTGCACGGGCGCGTAACGGTGCGCGCGGTCGTCGCGCCGCTGCACCACGAGGTTCTTCTTCGCGAGGCGTTGCAGCACGGTCATCACCGTGGTGTACGCGAGCTCGCGGCGTGCGGCGAGCGCCTCGTGCACCTGCCGGACCGTTTGTGGTTCGTCGGCCGACCACAACTGGTCCATGACCGCTTTCTCGAGTTCACCAAGACCTGCCATCCCACAATTTTAGGTACTCAACGACGCCGATGCGTACTACAGGGTGTCGTAACCATGAAATAGCTAGTGTGTCATTTCTCATAGGGCGCCGATTCGGCCCCCGTGCCGGCGGGTCCGCCGACCTTTCCGCGCACATGCCGTGCGCCGATCGGCACGATCATCGGGCGGCCCGACACCGGGTCCTCGAGCACCGTGGCGTCCAGGTCGAACACCTCGCGCAGTAGCTCGATCGAGACCACCTCGCCCGGTGCGCCCGCGGCGACGACGCGGCCGTCGCGCATGACGACCAACTGGTCGCTGTAGCGAATCGCGAGATTGAGATCGTGCAACACCATGACGACGGTGCGTCCGAGGTCGGCGTGCAACCGGTCCACCAAGTCGAGCACCTCGATGGAGTGCGCCAGATCCAGGTAGGTGGTCGGCTCGTCGAGCAGCAGGATGTCGGTGCCCTGGGCCAGCGCCATCGAGATCCAGGCGCGTTGCCGCTGTCCACCGGACAACTCGTCGAGCGCGCGGTCGGCGAGGTCGGCGATCCCGGTTTGTTCCAGCGCGGTCGTCACCTCGGATTCGTCCGTCCCCGACCACTGCTGGAACCAGGACTGGTGCGGGTGGCGTCCGCGAGCCACCAGATCGGCCACGGTGAGTCCCTCCGGCGCGACCGGCGACTGCGGCAGCATGCCGACGACACGGGCGACGTCCTTGGTCTTCATCGTCGAAATGGCTTTGCCGTCCAAGACGACTCGGCCTTCTCGGGGGCGCAGCAGACGACCCAGCGAACGCAGCAGGGTGGACTTTCCACAACCGTTGGGTCCGATGACCGTGGTGACCACGCCGGGGGTGATGGTCAGGCTCAGTCCGTCGACGATCACCCGGTCGCCGTACCCGAGAGTGATCTCTTCGGCGCCGAGCCGGTGCTCCGGAGCGCTCGCCCGCCCTGGGGCGTCGGTGGTGGTGATGTCCGCGATCGTCATGACAGCGTCGCCTTCCGGTTCATTCGCACGAGCAGGTACAGCAGGAACGGCCCGCCGAATGCCGCGGTCACGACGCCGACCGGCAGGTCGACCGGAAACAGCGTGCGCGCGGCGGCATCCGCGCCGACCACCAGGATGGCGCCGACCACGGCGGAGCCGACGAGCGGTTCGCCCGGGGTGCGCAGCAGGCGTCGTGCGATCTGCGGGGCGGCGAGGGCGACGAAGCCGACCGGTCCGACGGCGGCGGTCGCCACCGATGCGGCCACCACGGCCGCCCCGATCAGGATGGCCTGCTGGGTCTGGATGCGCACGCCCAGCGCCCGCGTGGTGTCCGAGCCGAGGCGCAACGCGGCGAGGGTGCGGGCGGAGGCGAGCGCGACGAGTGCGGCGATGCCCGCGGAGAGCGCCGCGGGCGCCAGGTGCGCCGAGTCGGCCGCGTTGAGCGATCCGTTCAGCCACAGCTGCGCGCGCTGGGCGTCGGCCAGGCTGGCGCGGGTGAGCAGCCAACTGATCCCCGCCGTCAGCAGGGCGTTCACACCCACCCCGATCAGCACCAGTCGCAGCCCGGTGGCACCGTACGCGCCGGTGGGGGTGCGGCCCCAGGCGAGCAGGTAGATGGCGGCGGCGGTGAGCAGACCGCCCGTCAGCGCCGCCAGCGGCGCGCCGACCGAGGCGGCCAGTCCCGTGCTCGCACCGCCGGTGGTGACCAGCACGGCGACCGCCCCCAGGCTCGCGCCCGAGGTGATGCCGAGCATGTCCGGCGCGGCGAGCGGATTGTGCAGGATGGACTGGGTGATCGCGCCCGAGAGCCCGAGCGCGAGGCCGACCACGAGCGCGGTGAGCGCGCGCGGCAGCCGCGATTCCAGCACGATGAACCGCTGTGCCCTGGTGCCGCCGCCGGTGAGCACATCCAGTACGCGCCCGAGCGGCAGATGGGATTCGCCCACCGCGATGTCCAGGCAGAAGAGTCCGAGCGCCAGCGCGATCAGGACCACGACGATCAGCACCATCCGCGGCCGCAGCACCGCCGACACCGGGCCGACGCGCAGTGCGGGTCGTGCGCTCGTGGTTCGCGGTGAGATCGTCACAGGCTCACCAGCTTCCGCCGGCGCACGAACGCGAGGAAGAACGGCACGCCGACCACTGCCAGCATCACCCCGACCTCCAACTCACCGGGCCGCGCCACCAGCCGGCCCGCCACGTCGGCGATCAGGAGCAGCAACGCGCCGAACAGCCCGGAGTAGGGGATCAGCCAGCGATTGTCCGGTCCGGTGACCGCGCGTGCCAGATGCGGGACGACCAGGCCGAGAAAGGCGATCGGACCGACCGCCGCCGTCGCCGCGCCCGTCAGCAGCACGACCGATGTGAGCCCGAGCGCACGGCTGCGGCCGACGTGCACGCCGAGTCCGCGCGCGACCTCGTCGCCCAAGCCGAGGACGTTGAGTCCCGGCGCTGCCAGCACCGCCAGCAGCATGCCCGCCGCCAGGAACGGCAGCACCTGCCAGAACACCGCGGCGTCGCGGCCCGCGACGGTGCCGATCACCCAGAACCGGTAGGCGTCCAGCGCGGCGGCGTCGAACAGCACGACGGCGTTCGTCATCGCCTGGAGGAACGCGGTGACCGCGGCGCCCGCGAGCACCAGGCTCAGCGGGCTCGCCTTGCCGCCGCCCATGGACGAGGTCGCGAACACCACCACTCCGGCGATCAGCGCTCCGGCGAAGGCGAACCAGATGTATTGCTCCGGTGCGCTGAAGGCGAACAGATACGTGCTCAGCGCGGCGAGAAACGCCGCACCCGCGTTGAGTCCGAGCAGCCCGGCGTCGGCGAGCGGATTGCGGGTGTAGCCCTGGATGAGCGCGCCCGCGATACCCAACGCCGACCCGCAGACCAGCGCCAGCGCGGTGCGGGGCAGGCGCAGGCCGCGCACGATCTGCTCCTCGGTGGAACCGGCCGCGCAGGCGAAGGGCCCGCCGGGGCAGGTGAGCGCGTGGTGCACGGCGTCGTACACGGTCCCCGGCGCGAGCGAGCGGGCGCCGACCGCGACACCGGCGAGGACGGCGAGCAGCAGCAGGACGGTCGAGACGAGGAGTCCGGAAAGACGTCGCCGCCTCACGGTGGCAAGAGAGGTCACGGCGACGAGCTGCTCCTGGAAATCAGCGATACGGTTGCTAGGTCTGGTAAGCCTAACCTATCTTTCGCTAGAGACGGGCATGGCCGAGTGTCCGCCGCGCCGCGCGACGGAGCCGATCCCCGAGGAGGTTCGATGACCGAGCTCATCACCACGCCACATCGCTCGACGACGGCGTTCGGACGCGCCGGTGCCCGGCTTCGCGCGCTGCAACCGGAGCATCCGCGGGTCTATGCCGTGGCCGCGATCGCGGAACAGGGGAAACGGCGCTGGTGGCAGCTGGCGGACGGAGTGCGCGAGGGGCGCGTCGAACTCATGTACCGGCGGCACGCGGCGGAGATGATCAGCGCCGACATCGCGGCGGAAGTGGTTGCCACGGCACTGATCCACGCGATCGTCGGACGAGTGGTCGCGCTGCTCGTCGCGGAGGGCAGGGCTTGGGATCCCGGGCTGGAGAACCTCTGGATCCATACCGACAACGACGGCGGTATCGACTGGGCGGGCCTGTCGGACACCACCATTCGCGTGGTCGACGGTGATCCGCTGGCGGGCGGCCCGGGTGTGGTCACGCTGCCCTGTCCGGAAGCGATGTACGTCTGGCTGGCGCATCGCTGCGAGTCCGCGCTGACCGTCGTCCAGGAGAGCATGACCCGCTGCTCCGGTTTGAGTGCCCGACGGTTCTGGTGTCTCGTCGGTGAATCGGTAGCGGGCGCTTCGACTTACGTTCCCGATCTCGCGCGGACCGATTCCGTCACCGGTGCGCGGCGTGGGCAGGGGCTGCTGGCGGCGATGGCCGAGCGCGGGCTGCCCGTGCGGCGGTCGGGGTCTTGCTTAGTTAGGTAAGCCTGACCTATACTCATACTCGGCGTATGGATCGTGCGAGAGTCCCGAGGGCTGCGGTGACCCCCGATCCCTTGCCGCGGCGGGCTCCACCCTGTGGGGCCCGCCGCTCTGTTTCCTGTGAACTACGTCGCCCACGCTGGCGCGCCGCCCCGTCCCGGATCTAGTCTGACGCCGACACGAACGCAGAACCGCTGCACAGCAGGGGTATTCGTCGTCCGGCCGTCCTCGGCGGGTCACCGCCGCGCCGCGGATTCGGCCCGGTGCCGTGTCGCGATCATCGGTGCGCAGCGTCGCGCGCCGGCTCCGAGCCGTCGACGATGCCGCTTGCCCTTTCGCAAAGGTGGACGGTGGCTCTCCGGAAGTTCGAGGGGTTGTCAGCTTGCCCACCAAAACACCGTTCCGTTCCCGTCCCATCGCAGCGGTGCTGGCCGCCGTCGCGGTACTCGTGATTCCCGCCTGCGGCTCCGGCGAGCGGCGGATGCCGAGCGATCCGTCCCCGCACGCAGCGCCGCACTGGGATTACGAAGCGGAGGGCCCCGACCAGTGGGCCGACCTGGACCGGGATTTTCTCACCTGCAAGAGCGGCCATCAGCAGTCACCCGTCGACCTGCCCGGTCACGCCCGGCTGGAGCCGCACGAACACACCACCGTCGACTACCACTCGACGCCCACGGTGACGCTGCGCAACACCGGGCACACCGTGCAGGCGAATCTCCCCGCGGGCAACGGTAATCGCATCGTCGTCGACGGCGTGCCGTTCGAGCTCACCCAATTCCATTTCCACCTGCCGAGCGAGCACACCGTGGACGGCGCGGGCACCACGATGGAAGCGCACTTCGTGCACAAGAGCGCGGCGGGCGAGGTGGCCGTGCTCGGTGTGCTGCTGCAAGCGTCGCCGGGGCCGTCGGTCTTCACGCCGATCCTCTCGGTCGCGCCGCGGGCGATGGATGCCGAGACCGTCGTGCCCGGCCCGATCGACCTGCGCTCGATGCTGC
Organism: Nocardia sp. NPDC057455; assembly: GCF_042802775.1. Taxonomy (NCBI): domain Bacteria; kingdom Bacillati; phylum Actinomycetota; class Actinomycetes; order Mycobacteriales; family Nocardiaceae; genus Nocardia; species Nocardia sp. NPDC057455. Next base: position 13,560 of record NZ_JBHVDM010000093.1, read on the forward strand.
CCGGCGCCACCGACCAATTCCGTTATCAGGGTTCGCTCACCACGCCGCCGTGCAGCGAGGGTGTCTCGTGGACGGTGCTCGGCAGTCCGGTCGCGGTGGCCCCGGCCGACGCCGACCGGTACCGGACGCTGTTCGCGCACAGCAACCGGCCGACCCAGCCGCTGTACGGCCGGGTGGTGACGCTGGCGGGCGGGTGAGGCCGCGCAGGCAGTGCTCACCGGCTACCGAGAAGGCGGCGGATCCGGGCGTGCGCCGACTGCGGCCTGAACCGCGGATCAGTTGCGCGTCGCGCTTCCGTTCAGCCGGAACCAGAACGACTGCCCGTTACGGCTGGGCTTGATGACGAAGTTCTGTGCCAGGTGGGTGCCGAAACTGCACCTGATACTCATCGTGATGTGATTGTCCCGATTCAGGGTGACGGGAATCCACACGATGTCATCGCCCGCGTCGCCGCCGTTCTTTCCGGTGCTGTGGTTGTGATAGGTCACGAACGCGACCTTGTTGAACTTGCCCGCGCATTCCCAGCCGCCCCAGGCGGGGACGATGCCGTAGATGCCCGCGTTCGGGGGAGCGGCATGCGCGGGTGTCGGTACCAGCAGCAGGCTGCCGAGAATTCCCGCCGCAATCAATGTGGCCCGAGGATATAAGCGCGACATGCTATTTCCTTCCGGAGATAGCTCGAAGTATTCCAGCGCCCTTGCCGCCGGGCTGTCGTCCGAACGGCGGACACATGTCGATGCTGGCTGAATCGGCAAGCAGTGGTAGGCGACCGTGCGGTGTCCGACGCTCGGGACCTGTCCATGGTCGTGAGTCGGAAACGGCAGCGCGGGTAGCACGCGAGTCACTGCCGAGCGGTTGTGGACGTCGCGTGGTGGCAGCAGCCGGACTTTGTCGTCTTCGGCTCCGCGCGGTGTCCCGGTGGCATCCGAACAGCTGGGCGGTCGCGCCGGCGGGGTGAGGTCGCGACGGGGGGTGGCGGGCGCTGTGCGACAGTGAATACATGACACAGCAGGAGACCCAGCGGGTCGGCTCGCTGGCGGATGTCACGCCCGAGCAGATGAACGCCTACAGCGAAGGCACCTTCGCCGATCTGATCGGTCTGCGCTACACCGAGCTGAGTCCCGACCGGGTGCGTGGTGAGTGGGTCGTCAAGCCGCATCTCTACCAGCCGGCGGGCATTCAGAACGGTGGCGTGTACTGCACCGTCATCGAGACGCTCGCCAGCATCGCGGGCGGTGTCTGGTTCGGTGAGCAAGGCACGGTGGTCGGCGTGAACAACAACACCGATTTCCTGCGCGCGGTGCGCGAGGGCACACTCTCGGGCGAGGCGACGCCGCTGCATCGCGGCAGGTTGCAGCAATTGTGGCAGGTCGTCATCACCGACGAGCAGGGCCGCGCCGTTGCCCGCGGTCAGGTGCGATTGCAGAATCTGCCGCATCGTTCCTGAGCGCTCCTCCGGCGGCGGCGGAACGGGCGTGCCAGAATGTCGGTCACCTGCCCCTGCGAATCGGTGAGGAGCCTGATGCGTCTGTCACCGCACGAGCAGGAGCGCCTGCTGCTCAGCTACGCCGCCGAGCTGGCCCGGCGCAGGCAGGCGCGCGGCCTCAAATTGAACCATCCCGAGGCGGTGGCGCTGATCACCGACCACGTGCTGGAGGGCGCGCGGGACGGCCGCACCGTCGCCGAACTGATGTCCTCGGGGCGGACGGTTCTCACCCGCGAGGACGTGATGGAAGGGGTGCCGGAGATGATCCCCGACGTCCAGGTCGAGGCGACCTTCCCGGACGGCACCAAGCTCGTCACCGTGCACCACCCGATCGGCTAGGCGAATCGGTATGCGATACCCGAGCGACCTCGCGCCCGACCGAGGCCCGGCATGATTCCGGGCGAGTATTTCTGCGCCGAGGGCGTCATCGAACTGAACTCCGGTGCGCGCCGCATCGAACTGGACGTGATCAATACCGGTGACCGGCCGGTGCAGGTCGGCAGCCACGTGCACTTCCCGCAGGCGAACGCGGCGCTGGAGTTCGATCGGGCGGCCGCGCACGGCCATCGTCTCGACATCCCGGCCGGGACCGCGGTGCGCTTCGAACCGGGTCTCGGGCAACGCGTGTGGCTCGTGCCGCTGGGCGGCGCCCGCGAAGTCCACGGCCTCAGCCTGACCCCGCCGGGCCGTCTGGATGACTAGCGCGTGTGCCCGGCGCGGGGCGGGGCGGAGTACGCGGGCTCAGGAGGTAGGACGCGATGAGTGAGCTGAGCCGGGCGCGATACGCCGAACTGTTCGGACCGACGACGGGTGACCGGATCAGATTGGCGGACACCGATCTGCTGATCGAGATCACCGAGGACCGCAGCGGGGGACCGGGGCGCGCGGGCGACGAGGCCGTGTTCGGCGGCGGCAAGGTGCTGCGCGAATCCATGGGCCAGTCCCGCGCGACGCGTGCCGAGGGCGCGCCCGACACCGTGATCACGGGCGTGGTGATCATCGATCATTGGGGAATCATCAAAGCGGACGTCGGTATTCGCGACGGGCGGATCAGCGCGATCGGCAAGGCGGGCAACCCCGACACCATGACCGGCGTGCACCCGGACCTGGTCGTCGGCCCGTCCACCGAGATCATCGCGGGTAACGGTCGCATCCTCACCGCGGGCGCGATCGACTGTCACGTGCACCTCATCTGCCCGCAGCTGCTGGAGGAGGCGCTCGGCGGCGGGATCACCACCCTCATCGGCGGGGGCACCGGTCCGGCCGAGGGCAGCAAGGCGACCACCGTGACACCCGGCGCGTGGCATCTGGCGCGCATGCTCGAGGCCACCGACGCGTGGCCGGTGAACATCGTGCTGCTCGGCAAGGGCAACACCGTCAGCGCCGAGGCCATGTGGGAGCAATTGCGCGGCGGGGCATCGGGATTCAAGCTGCACGAGGACTGGGGCTCCACGCCCGCCGCGATCGATGCCTGCCTCACCGTGGCCGACGCCGCGGGGGTACAGGTGGCGCTGCACTCGGACACTTTGAACGAGGCGGGTTTCGTCGAGGACACCCTCGCCGCGATCGCCGGGCGGGGCATCCACGCCTACCACACCGAGGGCGCCGGCGGCGGGCACGCGCCCGACATCATCACCGTCGCCGCCCACTCGAACGTGCTGCCCAGCTCGACCAACCCGACGCGCCCGCACACTGTCAACACCCTCGACGAGCACTTGGACATGCTCATGGTCTGCCATCACCTGAGCGCGTCGATCCCGGAGGATCTGGCCTTCGCCGAGAGCCGCATCCGCCCGTCCACCATCGCGGCGGAGGATCTGTTGCACGATCTCGGCGCCATCTCGATGATCGGCAGCGACTCGCAGGCCATGGGCCGCATCGGTGAGGTCGTGCTGCGCACCTGGCAGACCGCGCACGTCATGAAACGCCGCCGCGGCGCCCTGCCGGGCGACGGCGCGGCCGACAACGCTCGGGTGCGGCGCTACGTCGCGAAATACACCATTTGCCCGGCTATCGCACACGGTCTGGACCACGAGATCGGATCGGTCGAAGTCGGCAAACTCGCCGACCTGGTGCTGTGGGAGCCCGCTTTCTTCGGCGTCCGCCCGCACGCCGTCCTCAAGGGCGGCATGATCGCCTGGGCCGCGATGGGCGACGCCAACGCCTCCATCCCGACCCCGCAGCCGGTGTTGCCGCGCCCCATGTTCGGCGCCGCGCCGGCGACCGCCGCCGCCACCTCGCTGCATTTCGTCTCCGAGCAGGCGATCGAGGACGGTCTCGCCGAGCGGTTGCGGGTCCAGCGCAAACTGGTACCGGTCCGCAACGTCCGCGGCGTGACGAAGGCGGACCTGCCGCACAACGACGCCATGCCGCGCATCGAGGTCGAACCCGATACTTTCACCGTCCGCATCGACGGTGAGGTCTGGCGCGAAGAGCCCGCCACCGAATTACCCATGGCCCAGCGGTATTTCCTGTTCTGATCGCCGTCGACGCACGCCACTGCGCACACCGGTTCCGCTTCTCGTACCTGCTGACACCGCCGTGAGCGGCAGCAGACGGCTGCGCCCTCAGTGTCCTCGTGCACGGGTGGCCGGGATTCCGAGACGGTCGGCCGCTGGCGCGCCGGTCCGGCTCGTCGCCGAGCGCCGGGCCCGGGTCGGCAGGCCTGGCCCCGGGCCGGGAGACGAGGGCGGCGCAGCGAGCGCTCAGCCGGGAACGCTCCACATCAGCGGGTGGCCGTAGTGGCGGGACCGCGGTGCGGGATCGGTCGGTCGCTGCCGGGTTCGCCGAACTCTTCGAGGGCTAGATGGTGTGCCACTTGTGCGGTCGCTACCGGGGGAGGAGCGTATAGTCCGGTAGCCTGCCGGGCCTCGAGGAAGGGAGGGAAGCATGCTTCGACCAGGCGAACGGGGAGTTGCGCGCCGAGTTCTGCTGGGCGTGGTGGGAGGGGTGACGTTCCTGGCGGCGATGTTCGCGACCTCCGCTGCCGCACCGCTGCCGTCAGACAGCGGGTCGGCGGGATCCCCGGACGGCTCTACGGTCACCTTGAACGCCTATTGCGAGGATCACGGCGCGGTCGGCCACCTCGCCGACGGGCGGACCGTCTACTGCACGCAGGTGCAGGGCACCGACGCGTTCGTGTGGTCCTACAGCCGAAACCCGATCCCACGCGATCCCAACACCCGCGGCTACACCTGCGACAGCGATGCCTGCCACTGGCCCGACGGCACCGTCGTCCCGAACTACCAGCGCTGCGGGATCCTGTGCGGCGAGCCTCCCACCAGTGGCGACAAGCAGAGCGGTCTCGACGACTGCTTCCGAACGGGAACCGACTTCGAAGAATGTGAACGTCGGATCCGATGAGTCGAGCGCCCCGATAGCCCGGCAGCGAGAGTCTCGCGAAGCTTCCCGGCCGCAAGCCGTTACGGCATCGGTTCTGTTCGCGCCGCAAACCTCCGCGATATGGCGGCGGCCGAAGATTAGGTGAGCCGGTGCTCGTGAACCGAGGTGCTCGAACCGGTGCCGTTGAGGTCCAGATACAGCAGGCGCTCGGTGACCGACAGGGTGACGGTGTTGCGCCGTTCCACGGCGGCAACGGCGGAATCGATGAAGTCGCGGTCGAAGCTGTACAGCGGTATGGCCGAGGCACGATGGATGCGCTTGCCGGTGAGTTGCGCCAGCACCTTGACAGGGTCGCGATGGGTGTAGACGGCGACGCGTCCGGCCAGCTTGCTGCCCCGGTGCACCCGCTCCGCATCCGGTGCGCCGACTTCGATCCACGCGGTGACGCGTCCGGTGAGGTCGCGGACCAGCACCGCGGGCTCGTCGGTGGATGAGACTCCGCCGTCACTGAAGCCGATGCCTTCCTCGTACTCGAGGCAGTAGGCCAGCACACGCGTCAGCATGAACTCCGCGGATTCCGACGGGTGACGCGCCACCCGCAACTCCAACTCCTGATAGACGCCGCGATCGACGTCGGCCAAGTGGACGGCGAAGCTGTGCAGTGTCGCGCTGAGTGCCATAGGTTCAGCAGCTTAACCCCGGTCGTAGTGACGCAGCGCCCGGGCCGAGACGGCCGCCCTGACCGCGAGTTCGTGGATCATCCACCCCCCGTCTCCTGTCGTCACGACCCGCGCGGGTAACCGGTGCTCAGCCCTCGCGGTGCAGCGCGGTAGCGATTATCGTAAAGCTGTCGGCGTGCAGGGCTTGTGCGGCGGTCTGCCCCGTCGCCGCCGGGTACGAGTCGACCTGCCGGGTTGCCCACGGCAAATCCCGCCCCGGTGGGCAACCCCACCGGAGCGGCGCCGAAGCTCCGCGGTCGCGTCGCCGTGCACCCAAGCCGTGAATTCAACGGTGTCGACATCGCGCATCCGAGAAAGAGATTCGATGAACGTGTCGGTCGTCGGGCATGTGCCGTACGAGCGACTCGGCGCACAGACACCGGTGTCGCGCCAGAGCGCGGCGGTCGAGGTTTCGTTTCCCAATCGTCTGGGTGGTGCGCTTGGGGTGGGCCTGTGGTGCATTGTGCCTGCTGTGGTGATTCTGGTGGTCGCGCGGTATCGGTGTTGACGGACACGTCGCGGGAGTTGCTGTTGCCGAAATCCGAGGGGCCCGAGATACGCCTCGCATCAGCCCGAACAGGCTGGCGCGGTCCCGACCGACCATCGAGCCCGAAATTTCCACGCTTCGACCGGGTTCGACGCTCGCGCGCGAGTGAGACGATTCGGAGGTACTTCGATGGCGCCGTCGTCTACCCTAGTGCTTATCCTGCGGCTGACCACTCCACTGAGTCTGCCGTCAACGGATTTGCTAGTGGCGTAACGCGGTTGCCGGGCGCTGAATTTTGGATCGTCAAGCGAGCATCATCGGGCCAGCTGATGGCATAGACTCGTTTCCTCGGTTCGGCGCAGCGATGCGTGGATACGGTGGTTCATTGTGGGATGTAGTGTCGCAAATTGGCAAAGCAGGGGTCGATGTCTCGCATATTTATCAGTCATTCGGATAAGAACAAACGTCAGTCGATTGCGCTGAAACAGTGGATGATCGAAAGAAATCCCGGTTTGAAAGACGAAATATTTTTGGATCTCGATCGGGAGTATGGCATAGCGCCCGGGCAGCGTTGGAAACAAGCGTTGCGGCGAGCGAATTCGCGATGCGAGGCAGTCATCTGCCTACTTTCCCGAGATTGGGAGAAATCTCCGGAATGTATAGTAGAGTACCGAGCTGCCGAAGATGCCGGCAAGTACATATTTTGTGTCCGGCTCGAGCCGCTGCAAAGTAACGAGATCACGGCCGAGTGGCAGCGTTGCGATTTGTTCGGAGACGGTGAATATTCGAGCATAGCTGTCGACGACGGCGATCCGATTATATTCTCGACAGATGGACTGCTGCGGTTGGAGAGGGGGCTTAGACTGGTCGGAATCGGGGCGGAATACTTCCCCTGGCCGCCTCCGGGCGATCCGGATCGGGCCCCGTACCGCGGTTGGCGTCCGTTCGATCCAACGGATGCCGCGGTCTATTTTGGACGAGACGGGCAGATAGTGCGTGCTATGGATGCCCTGAGGCAGATGCGCGCGGGCGGGGTCGAGTCTTTGTTTGTGATCCTCGGACCGTCGGGTGCGGGGAAGTCTTCGTTCTTGCGGGCTGGACTTTGGCCGCGGATATTACGAGAAGATCGACACTTTCTGGTCGCAGACATCATGCGACCCTCTTCCGCTCCGATTTCGGGGGATGATGGTCTCGCCGAGGCGATCTGCTCGATGAGAGCCAGGTTGGGTTTGGGAAGCCCGGTTGCAGGTGACATCAAATCGGTGTGCATGTCCGATGTGGATCAATTGCGCATCCTTCTCATGGAAGCTCAAGAAGCTGCGGTAGAACGTGTGATTGACGCCCAACAGGGAGCGGCACCGCCGACGATCATCCTGCCCGTAGACCAAGCCGAAGAGCTTTTCGCTGCGGATGCTGGAACGGAAGCGGATCGTTTCCTCGAGCTGATCGTTCAATTGTGCGACGATGTCGATGAGCTTGTATCGGTGATTGTCGTGTTCACCATTCGCAGCGATCGGTTCGATTCGATGCAGCAAGCCGCAGAGTTGGCGACGCTACGAACCCATTTGTTCGAGGATGTCAAACGGATGTCGCCGGCGCGGCTGCGTGAAGTTATCGTCGGTCCTGCCAGCCGCGCATCTGCCGCCGGGCGGTCTCTGGTGGTCGCAGAAGATCTGGTGGACCGCCTGTTGATGGATGCAGCTGTAGGCGGTGACACGCTTCCGCTGCTCTCGCTGACGCTCTCGCGTCTGCATCGTGATTACGGTGCCAACAGGCGCTTACGTCTCGCGGACTACGAGGCTATGGGGGGAATGTCTCGGGTCGTCGGTCATGAGATCGACGAGATATTGTCGAAGAATCAGCGAAAGCGCCGTGGTCAGGTCGAGCTCCTCCGGTCTGCATTCATTCCATGGCTTGTCGCTATCGGCTCCGAAAACGAAGAGCCGACACGCAGGGTAGCCCGTTGGTCTGATTTGCCGTCCAATAGCCGAAGTCTGATTAATCGTTTCGTCGATCAGCGACTTCTTGTGAAGGACGTTCGAAACGGTGAAGTTGTAGTCGAAATCGCATTGGAAAGCCTGATAAGGCAGTGGGACGAGTTGTCGAATTGGGTGCGAGAGTACGGCTCCGAAATGGCGACCATCAGTAAGGTCGAGCGTGCCGCTGAGGACTGGCGACGTAGCAACGGTGATGCCGCGTGGCTCCTGTCGGGGACTCGGTTGGCCGAAGCCGAACAGCTGGCGAAGAAGTCGGGATTCAGGGCTCGTTTGAACTCGGCAACAGATTTTCTGTCGGCTTCGCGGGTCAGAGCCGACAAGTTACAGCGGGCGGTGCGGAAACGTGAGCTGGCGGAGCTGGAGACGGCCCGCGCGATGCGAGAAGCCGCAGAGCGGCATTCAGTCGCGCTGCGCAAGAGATTGAGATTGATCATCGCTGCCTTTTCTATCGTTGCGGGCCTGGCTGTTTTTGCCGGGGTGCTCTTCGTTCGGACCTTGAGCTCCGAACAAGAGGCGCAAGCGCGTTTTCGCGAGGCGACTGCGCTGAGGCTGATATCGGAAGCCGAGTCCATGATTGCCGGAACGCGGCCGGGTGGTACGCGTCGAGCGGTGCACCAACTGCTGGCCGCATATAGTCTGGGACAGCAGAATTTCGTCGGACCGTTTTTGAATGCGCTCACTGAATTACGTGCGGTTACGCGTATCGTTTCTACTACTGAATCTGTCTCGCTAGCGTTCAGCCCTGACGGGCGGTTCGTTGCGAATGGAAGTTCTGACCGAACCGTCCATTTATGGGATATAGAGCGCGGTGAGCAATCAGGCTCCCCGCTGACCGGACATACACGGTCGGTGGGCACCGTCGCGTTCAGCCCGGATGGCAGGCTCGTCGTGTCGGGGAGCGATGACGAGACTGTGCGCGTGTGGGATTCGAAGACCGGCCACCCAGTTGGCGGACCTCTGCTGGGTCACACGAACTCTGTGACAGCTGTGAGGGTGAGCCCCGATAGTAAACGCGTTGTTTCGGTGAGTTACGACAATACGATCCGGCTATGGGATATCCAAACCGGACAGGCTGTCGGCGGTCCGCTCACCGCAGGCAATTCAGAGCGCACTGGGTTGTTGAGCGTTGCCTTCAGTTCGGATGGTCAGCGCATCGTGACGGGCGGAAACGACGGTATTGCGCGGATCTGGGACCTTGCGTCTGGGGAGCAGATTGCGGCTCCGCTATATATGGACCGAGGAACCTTGTCGAGCGTCGCATTCAGCCACGACAGCCGGTTGGTCGCTGCGGGCAGTGATGGTTCTGTCGCGGTATGGGATGTCGATTCCGGGAAGTTGGTCGCTCCAATTCCGGCCGGGAATGTGCACCAAGGCTGGGTTCGGGCGGTCGCTTTCAGTCTCGAAGATCGGTATGTGGTGTCCGGAGGCACCGATGGGGCGGTGCGCGTTTGGGATGCGAAGGCCGGAACGCCGATAGGATCGCCGTTGGCCGGGCCGCAGGATTGGGTAATTGGCGTTTCTCTCGCTTCGGATGGCCGGATACTGACTGGTTCGAAGGACGGAACAGTCGTAGTACGGAACCCGGAATTCGGCGACATGGTCGAATCGGTAATCGACCACCTCATCGCGTTCCGCAAAGTGTTGGCGACAAGCCCTGACGGCGGCCAGGTGGCGTCAGGCGACCTCGACGGTTGGATTCATTTGACCGACACCGATTCCGGTAAGCCTGTCGGATTGCCGATCAAGGTACACGATGATTTAGTATTGAGTATCGCCTTCGACCCTGGGATGAAGCGACTTATGTCGGTAGGCATAGACGGAAAGCTCTGTTACTGGGATCTGCACGATGGGGGCGCAATTGCGACGACTAGTGTTGTCGACCGGTCGAATTCTGTGACATCCGCGGCTTTCAGCAAAGACGGTAGAAGTCTTGCGATAGGCTATTCCGATGGTACGGTGCAGAGATGGGACCCGACCAGCGGCAAGGCCGTAGGTACTCCGTACAAGGTCGATTCGAATGGTGTCGTAGCACTGGCATTCAGCTCAGATCATAGATACCTTGCCAGCGCAGGTGGTGGATTTGTTCGTGTGTTGGATACCGAAACCGGGAAGTTTACCCCTGCGCCGCGCAGTAGATCGAAAAGCACTGTACTGAATATCGCTTTCAGCCCTGATGGCCGAAAGATTGTCATCGGGGATTCCGACGGCGGCATGAAGTTTGTCGATGCGGCCACAGGGGAATTCGTCGGCCCTCCCCTGCAAGGTCATACTTTCACCGTCATGGGATTGGAGTTCAATGCAGATGGGCGGTACATTCTTTCAGCCGGGGAGGACCACACTATTCGAGTGTGGGATTCAGGTTCCGGCTACCCGATAGGCGATCCGATCAGGGGACGGCATGGGTCTGTCGTCTCGGCGGTGTTCGCCCGAGGGGAAACAAAAATAGTTGCGGGAAATCAAGATGCGACGGTATCGATTTGGCCTGGCCCTGCTGCTTGGCCGACTGATGCCTGCATGAAGGTGACACGTGATATGAGCCGAAAAGATTGGGATGACTGGATCTCGCCTGACCTCGAGCAAGTCGATGTTTGTCCTTCATAAGACGACGAACGGGGTCTTGTCGACTCTGATTCACGGTGACTTTGATCGATGACGCGATCTTCCCGAAGCCCGAGCTGTGGTCTCATCTACACACAGCCGGTGAAATCAAGAATCTTTGGCACTCGGGTGGAAGTCCAGCGCTCGGTCACCACGGGACCTCGGCGTTTGCAGTGGGCGGTCTGGTCGGCTCGTTCGGGGAGGGCGGTGCGGATACGTCTGCTTCGCAACAAGTCTCGGGTCGCGTATCGAAGCGGGGTAGTCGGCGGTTCGGCGAAGTTCGCCGGCAACACCTAGGATTTGCCGGTGACACTCACCCGTGACGACTTGGCCGGTTATGTCGAGCGCGACTTGGACTCCGACCTGGCCAGATGGTTTGCCGATCGGTCGCCGGTCATCGTGCCGGCGGAGACCCGGCCCGTGACGCCCTTCCTCGAACGGTTGGCGCCCGCGAACGCGGCGTCGCTGGCGGCTTTCGATCACCGGGTGCGATCCGGCCGCATGCCGCAGTTCCTGGACATCCATTCTTGGTCGTACGGTTTCGACTTCGCCGGGAACGACTGTGGCATCCGGGATTCCGACTACGAGACCGAACTCACCGACGGCGACGTGTATTCGATCGGCGCGGATGGCGGCGGCAACCTGTACGTGGTGCTCACCAACGGGCAGATCGCGATCTGGTTCCACGAGGAGGAAGTCGTCGAGGGAGGCACCCGTTTCGACGACCTCGATGTCTTCCTCTGGTCGGTCGTGCGATACCACGCGGTGCGTGCCGGGGTACTGGAGCGGGCCGCCGTCGAGGCGGATTTCCTGTCGTTGGGCCAGGACGGCGCGCTCGAGCCGAACCTCGGCTTGCTGGGCTTCATGAAGTAACCGCCGACCAAGCGACGTTCGCCTGGTCACGGCCCGTCATCGGGCCGGGCGTTGCCGCAGTGCATCCCGGCCGAGACTGGGCGGGACAGGTAGCGGAATGCGGTTCGGCACCCGACTCACGACCCATTGCTCAGTCTTCGCCCGCTCGTCGCTGAAACGGCCGACGGGCCCGGAACATGTCGCGCACCCAAGGCGCTCGGCGGTGGTGGGGGCGGCTCCGGTCGGCCCAGAGAGGGTTGGACTCGTCCCGGCGGTAGGCCGCGAGCTGACCCGCGATGGCGAAGTGCAGGCGGGTGGCTTTGCCGACCACCTCACCGTCGGTAGCCAGCGCCTCCGGCGTGGGCAACTGCACGAAGAGTTCGGGCAACTGGCGCTCGCCGTAGACCTTGCTGTGGCCGATCGCCGCCAGCAGCAGCGCCAGCACGGCGCGGGTGCGCGACCACCGCAAATCGGCGCGCAACCAGCGCACGTCGAGCAATCCGGCGTCGAGCCGGTCGCGGAAAGCGGGCACGGCGCCGTGCGGGTGATAGGGCCCGTTGCCGACGAACAAGAACCACACCCGCTGCCAGCGCCCGTCCAGGCAGATCTCGATCGGCTCGGCCCGGCGCAGGGTGACCACGAGCGCGGCGGCGAAGGCAGGCCATTTGCCCCAGCGCGACTGCCACTTCTCGCGCAGTTGCACCAGATCCGGATACGCGCCGAGGCTGGCCGTGTTGATCAGATGCCGGGTGCGCGAACCGGTGTCGTCCTCGCATTCGACGCTGGCGATGTCGACCGCGACCGCCTCGCCGACGCCGGTGGCATCGATCACCTCGCGCAGGTCGTAGACGCCGAGGTCGCGGGCGAAGTGGTTGAGCGTACCGGTGGGGATGACGACCAGGGGCAGCTCGTGGCGCAAGGCGACCGCGGCCACGGCGGCCACGGTGCCGTCACCACCGGCGACGCCGACCGCCAGCACCGGTTCACCGTGCTCGGCGATGGCCTGCTCGAGTTGTTCGGCACAGTCCAGATCGGGCCGCGTGCGCAGCACGGTGGCGGCGGGTAGCGCCGCGACGACGTCGTCGGTGGGATCGTAATTCGGATCGCCCGAGATCGGATTCACCATCACCACAAGGCCTTTGCCTTCCACCAGCGCGGGTACCTCGCGGACCGGTCGGGCTTGCGCCTCGTCGGATTCGCGCACCGGCCACCAGCGTCGTGTGGCCAGGGCGACACCGGAACCGACGGCCGCGCCGACGAGCACATCCGAGCTCCAGTGCACGCCGGTGTGCACCCGCGAGTACGCGACGGTGGCGGCCAGTGGGGCGACGACCAATGCGGTACGCGGACTTTCGAGCGCCACGGCCGTGGCGAACGCCGCGGCCGTGGCGCTGTGACCCGAGGGGA
>NZ_JBHVDM010000094.1:0-26307 GCF_042802775.1 Nocardia sp. NPDC057455
GCGTCTCCGCCTTGCTTCTCGGCTCCGGGTCGGTGTCCGTGTCGCTCTGACTTGGATAAAGTTACGCGGCGGAAAACGCTTCGTCAAATCGCCTGCCCAGCGCACCTTTTCGCAGGTCAGGGGTGCGTCGATGGGCGAGTGCCGGACGGAATGACACAAATGTGATTCAGGCCACGACAAGATCGTTTCGATTGCTGGTCGGCAATCCCCCGATCAGCCGCCCAATGGAACTCGGCGCAGCACGACCTTGCGGTAGGAGATCCGCCATCCAGCGGATTCCCGGCACCACGACGTCTTCGTATGTCACGCTTCCGCAACCGCCGTCGGCGTCGATACCGATTCCCTTGGACCGCACTACGACCGTGCCCGCGTCGTTCTCGGTGATGAGGACATTGGTGACGTGGTGCCCGACCGGATTCGCGTCGCCGAGTGCGAGCGCCGCCTCGCGGAGAGCGGGGACGCCGCGCAGTTCACCGAATCCCAGATCGGTGAGGTCGTAGATGACGTCCGCAGTGAACAACTCGTCCATCCGATCGAGTTCTCCCGCGTCCACGAGGTGGCCGTGGCCGGCGATGAGGCGTCATGCGCAGCACCGTAATGCCGCTCTCGTCCCAGGTCAGGTGAATATTCGTCCGGCGGGCCTGCTGCGCCTCATTCCGGGAGGGCAGCCGCGCGAAGCAATTTCGTGCCGAGGCCGGCGAGGAGATCTCGCATCTCGGCGGGTTCGACGACCTCGAAGGCGAGGTCCAGGTGCGCGATACGCAGGGCGGTCCACTCCAGGGAATCCGCCGAGGTGCGCAGGAGGCAGGTGTGCGCATCCAGCGGTTCGATTTCCTCCGCGCGCACGCGGAACGCGTCGGCGAGGGTCTCGGCGCCCGCGTGCACGCGCAGTACCACTCGGCGGACCGGCCTGGTGCGGGCCAATTGGCTGGTCACGAAGGTCGCCGCGTCCTCGGCGGGCAGCGCTCGGGCCGCGCACCGTATTCCGGTGGCCTGCGGCGAAGTCACCCGATCGACCCGGAAGGTCCGCCAATCCACGCGATCTACGTCCCATGCCACCAGGTACCAACGGCGACCGGCGGAGACCAGACTGTGCGGTTCGGTGAGGCGGCCGGACTCCGTGTCGGCCTTGTCCCGATAGCGGAAGCGGAGCCGTTCGCCATCGCGCGCGGCGGCGGCCAAGGCGACGAGCACCTCCGGATCGACCATCGGCCCGGCCGGGGGCCCGCCGAGCGAGACGGTGGCGGCGTCTATCGCGTCGACCCGGCGGCGCAACCGCGACGGCAGCACCTGCTGCAGTTTCACCAGGGCGCGGGCAGCCGATTCCTCGATACCCACGATCGCGCCCTGCGCCGCGCCGCGCAGCCCGAGGGTGATCGCGACCGCCTCCTCGTCGTCGAGCAACAGTGGCGGCAGCGCGGCGCCCGCTTCCAAGCGGTATCCGCCGATCGCGCCGAGACTCGCGACCACGGGATACTCCAGCTCGCGTAGGCGCTCCACATCCCGGCGCACCGTCCGTACCGTCACCCCGAGCCGCGTGGCCAGTTCCGGGCCGCTCCATTCGCGGCGGGTCTGCAGCAGCGAGAGCAGTTGAAGCAGTCGCGCGGCGGTCTGGGTCACGCGTTCCAGTATGGCCAGGAAAGAGGACGGAAACCGACCTCATCGGCTCCTAGCGTGAGGTTCGTGCATGCTTATCCAGACACCATCAGGATCGTCAGGGCCCGCGAGAACAACCTTCGCGACGTGTCGCTGACCATCCCCAAGGGCAAGATCGTGGTCTTCACCGGCGTCTCCGGTTCGGGTAAGTCGTCGATCGTCTTCGGTACCGTCGCGGTGGAATCGCAGCGGCAGCTCAACGAGACCTTCACCTGGTTCATTCGCAACCGGCTGCCCAAGTACGAGCGGCCGGAGGCGGACGCGATCGACAATCTGGCGCCCGCCGTCGTCGTCGATCAGAAGCCGATCGGCGGCAACTCCCGTTCCACGGTGGGGACCATGACCGACATCCAGTCGGTCATCCGCGTGCTGTTCTCCCGGCACAGCGTGCCGAGCGCGGGCGAGGCCACGCGTTATTCGTTCAACGACCCGCTCGGCATGTGCCCTGCGTGCGGCGGCCTGGGCCATGTGGTGCGCCCGGATCTGGGCAAGCTCATCGATCCCGGCAAGTCGCTCAACGAGGGCGCCATCACCTTCGGTCCGTTCGCGGTCGGAACCTTCCAATGGCAGCTCTACGCCGAGTCGGGACTCTTCGACCCGGACAAGCCATTGCGGGACTTCACTGCGGAGGAACGGCGATTGTTCCTGCACGGCAAAGGTTTTCGGGTGCCGCGCAAGAACCGGGACGGATCAGCGGGGAACAACGCCTACGAGGGTCTGCTGGAGCGGTTCGACCGCCTCTATATCAAGCGCGATCTCACCGCGCTGTCGGACAAGAATCGCGCGGCCGCCCGCGCGGTGGTCACCGAGGAGGTCTGCCCGGACTGCGGGGGCGCCCGGCTCAACGCCGCCGCATCGGCGAGCCGGATCGATGGGCTCGGCATCGCCGACTACGGCAGGCTCGAAATCACCGATCTGATCGAGGTGCTGGCGGGGCTGGACGATCCGGTGGCCCGACCGATCGCGCAGGCGGCCATCGGGCGCTTGCGCCGGATCGAAGAGGTCGGGCTCGGCTACCTGTCGCTCGATCGGGAAACCGCGACCCTGTCCGGCGGCGAGGCGCAGCGCCTGAAGGTGGTCCGGCATCTCGGCTCGAGCCTCACCGGCATGACCTACATCTTCGACGAGCCGAGCGTCGGCATGCATCCACGCGACGTGGGGCGGCTCAACACTCTGCTGAGCCGGCTGCGAGACAAGGGGAACACCGTCCTGGTGGTGGAGCACTCCCCCGACGTCATCGCCGTCGCCGACCATGTGATCGACATGGGACCGGGCGCCGGTTCCCGCGGCGGGCAGGTGGTGTTCCAGGGCACCGTCGATCGGCTGCGGACCGCGCGGACGGCGACCGGGGCGGGATTGCGCAGGGCACGGCGGGTGAAGGACGACGTCCGCGAGCCGACGGGATGGCTGACCGTCACCGATGCCGACGCCCACAACTTGAAGCGTCTCACCGCCCGGTTTCCGACGGGTGTGCTCACGGCGGTGACCGGAGTGGCGGGCTCCGGGAAGAGCACGCTGGTATCGCGCGCGTTCGTCGCGGCGCATCCCCAGGTCATCGCGGTGGATCAGGCCGCGATCGCCGCCTCTCGGCGCTCCAGCCCGGCCACCTATCTCGGCATCATGGACCCGCTGCGTCAGCTTTTCGCCAAGCGGCACGGGGTGCGGCCTGGCTTGTTCAGTTTCAACTCCGACGGCGCCTGCGCCGAATGCGATGGCGCGGGAGTGATCTTCACCGACCTGGCGTACATGGATCCGGTCACCACGGTCTGCCGGATCTGCCACGGACGCAGGTATCGCCCGGAAGCTCTGGCCTACGAGATTCGCGGGGCGTCGATCGCCGACGTCCTGGAGATGTCTGCCGAAGAGGCGCTGAATTTCTGGGCCGAGGACGGGGACCGGCGCATTCGGACACCGCTGCGGGCGCTGCTCGACGTCGGTCTCGGCTACCTCACCCTCGGCCGCGCGCTCACGTCGCTGTCCGGCGGCGAGCGCCAGCGGATCAAGCTGGCCGATCATCTCCAGCGGCGCGCCGGAGCCGGTGTCTACGTTCTGGACGAGCCGACCACCGGATTGCACATGGCCGACGTCGACACACTGGTCGGACTGCTGGAGCGGCTGGTCGACGCGGGCAATACGGTGATCGTCATCGAGCACGACCTCGACGTGGTAGCCCGGGCCGACTGGGTGATCGACCTCGGACCCGACGGCGGAAAGCACGGAGGTGAAATAGTTTTCGCCGGGACCCCGGCGGCCCTGCTGGCGGACGACCGGTCGCTGACGGCGGAGTACCTGCGGCGCAGCGCCGGTGCCCGAGCCTGACCGCCCCGCAGGAAAGTCGTAGCGCACGGCTCTCGGCCGCCGAAGCACCGAGCAGCCGTGAGCCATCGGACCGATACCGCACGGGGACGTCTGCCGCGGCGGCATCATGAGACTATGGCGACACGGGAGGTGGTTCGGGCGGGGGCTTTCGCGCGGATCTACAACCCGAGCGTCGGTGAAGCGGAAGCCTGGTACATCAACGACCACACGATTGTCCGCGACGATGCGGGGCGGTGGCACCTTTTCGGCATCACCCACCCGGAGCCCGCCGACCCTTTCGACGAGACCGAGTTCGCCCACGCCAGCGCAGACCGGCTGCACGGGCCGTGGGCCGAGCACGACCGCGCG
The DNA here is from genome assembly GCF_042802775.1 of Nocardia sp. NPDC057455. Classification (NCBI taxonomy): domain Bacteria; kingdom Bacillati; phylum Actinomycetota; class Actinomycetes; order Mycobacteriales; family Nocardiaceae; genus Nocardia; species Nocardia sp. NPDC057455. The sequence continues at coordinate 4,324 of NZ_JBHVDM010000094.1, forward strand.
TTGCTGGTGGATCCGAACTACGGCGAAACGCATCTGTGGGCGCCTTATGTGGTCGGTGCCCACGAGCGGTACTACATGTTCTACGCGGCGGGCGGAGCCGACCGCACCGCCGCGGCGATGAACATGGCGACCTCGCCCGATCTGTTTCGATGGACGAGATCGCCCGCGGGTCCGCTGTTCCGCGACGGATACGACGCGCGCGACCCGATGGTGGTGCGCGTGGGCGACCAATGGGTGATGTACTACTGCGCGACCAGCGCCCAGTCGGGCGGTCACCACGTCGTCGCCTACCGCACCAGCACCGACCTCGTGCACTGGGGTGAGCGGCATATCGCGTACACGGACCCGACCACGGGCACCGAAGCGGGCAACACCGAATCCCCTTATGTCCTGCGGCATGACGGTTGGTGGTACCTGTTCATCGGCCCGCGCCCGCATTACGTCGGCACCGACGTCTTCCGCAGTGACAGTCCTTTCCGTTTCCGCATCGGAGACAAGGTCGGCCACATCGCGGCGCACGCCGCCGAAGTGGTCGGCGCGGACGGCCGCTGGTGGATCACCAGTGCGGGCTGGGGTCAGGGCGGCGTCCATCTGGCGCCGCTCGGCTTCCCGCAGTCGCGCGTGGTGACGACGGTTCCGCGGTGAGCGCAGAAGCACCGGGCCGAGCGCGAATTCGGCGAAAGGCGTCTCCGGCCTCGGTCGCGGCTGGTATCTGTTGATCGAGTCGAACTCTCCGATCACCTCACCTACGGGAGGGACCGGCATGGCCCGTATCGGCGTTATCAGCATTTCCGATGGCCGCGACTATGTGCATGCGGGCATCGCCGATTTCATCGCCTCCACCGAGGACCGGCTGGTGGCCGCGCTGGCGGCGGCCGGACACGATGTGGTCCGTGGCGCGGCGCCGATCAGCGACAACGCGCTGGCGAGTTCGGTGGCGCGCACGGTCACGGCGGCGGGCGTCGATCTGACCGTCCTGCACTATGCCGTATGGGCGTTCCCGCATTTCACCATGCTCGCGGCCGGTGCCATGCCGGGGCCGCTGCTGTTGCTGTCGAATATCGACCCGGTGCAGCCCGGGATGGTGGGCATGCTCGCCGCGGGCGGCGCACTGGATCAGATCGGACGCAGGCACAGCAGGCTGTGGGGTGATCCGTCAGATCCAGGGCTGATCGAAGCCATCGGCGTGCGCGCGCGGGCGGCGGCCGCCGTATCGGGCTTGCGCGGTTCGACATTCGGGCGCTTCGGCGGACGGCCGATGGGCATGAACACCGCGGTCGCCAACACCGATCAGTGGCAGCGGCAATTCGGCATCGATGTCGAGGAGATCGATCAGTGGGAGATCGTGCGGCGCGCCGAACTGGCCGATACCGGTGAGGCGCGGGCCGCACGCGAGTGGCTGGAGCGGCACACCGCGGGCGTGCACTACGACGGCGCGAAACTCACCCCGCAGCTGCTGGAACGCCAGATCCGGTCCTATCTGGCGGTACGCGAACTGATCGCCGAATGGCGGCTGGATTTCTCGGGCATCAAGGGGCAGCCCGAACTCACCCAGTATTTCGCCACCATGGACATCACCGAGGCGTTCCTCAACGATCCCTACGACTGGAACGGCCCGAAGGAACCGCACGTCTGCGCCACCGAGGCGGACATGGACGGTGCGCTGACCATGCAACTGCTCAAGCGGATCGCGGGAACCCCGGTGCTGTTCGCCGACGTCCGGCATTATCACGCCGATCGCGACATCTGGGATCTCTGTAATTCCGGCCAGCACGCCACCTGGTTCGCCGCGCGCAGCGCCGATCCCGCCGAGAACCTGGCGAAGGTGCACCTGTATCCGGAGGTGTTCTTCTTTCCCGCGGGTGGCGCCTCGGTACACCATCTGGCCGCGCCGGGCCGGATGACCCTCGCGCGGCTCACCCGTCTCGACGGCGACTATCGCATGCAGTTGATGCTCGGCGAGTTCGAGCACTACGACCAGCAGACCAACGAAGCGCTGATGAAGCAGTCGACCTGGGAGTGGCCGCACGCGTTCGCCCGGCTGGACGCGCGCGCCGACGACTTCCTGAACCGCTTCGGCGCCAACCACATCCACGCGGTGCCCGGCGACCACCGGGCGGCCGTGCGCGCGACGTGCGAGTTGCTCGACGTCACGGTGGACGAGTTCACCCGGTGACGATGTTCCTCGGCATCGACATCGGGACCGCGAGTTCCAAAGGCGTGCTCACCGATGCTCGCGGCACGATAATCGCGAGGTCCGAGCGGGCGCACGAGGTTTCCATGCCGCAGCCCGGCTGGGTCGAGCACGACGCGGAGGCGGTCTGGTGGGCCGATTTCGTCGCACTCGCCCGCGACTTGGTGGCGGCGGCCGACGGCGCCGCGCTCGCCGGTCTCGCGGTATCCGGCATCGGCCCGTGCCTGCTGCCCGCCGACGCCGAGGGCAGGCCGCTGCGCCCCGCCATCCTCTACGGCGTCGACACCAGGGCCGGGGCCGAGATCACCGAGTTGAACGAGGAATTCGGCGCGCGCGCCGTGCTCGACCGCGCCGGATCGCCACTGACCAGCCAGGCCGTCGGCCCGAAGGCACGGTGGCTGGCCCGGCACGAGCCGGACGTCGCCGCACGCACCGAGATGCTGCTGATGGCGAGTTCTTTCCTGGTGTACCGGCTCACCGGACGCTACGTTCTGGACCATCAATCGGCCAGTCAGTGCGTACCGCTGTACGACCTGCGCGCACGTGTGTGGGCGACGGATTGGGCCGAGCGGATCGTGCCGGGCTGGGCGCTGCCGGAACTGGCGTGGCCTACCGAGATCGTGGGACGGGTGAGCGCGCACGCGGCGGCCGCCACGGGACTTCCGGCCGGGCTGCCGGTCACCACCGGGACCATCGACGCCTGGGCCGAGGCGGCCAGCGTCGGCGTCCGCGCTCCGGGCGACGCGATGATCATGTACGGCACCACGATGTTCCTGGTGCAGGTGCTCACCGACCCGCGCCCGCATCCCGGCCTCTGGGGCACCTGCGGCAGCTGGCCGGGCACGTACACGCTCGCCGCGGGCATGGCGACCTCCGGCGCTGTCACCGATTGGCTGCGCAAACTCGTGGGCGGCGAGTTCGCCGACCTGATCGCCGCCGCCGCGGACGTGCCCGCGGGTAGCAGAGGCCTGCTGGCGCTGCCCTATTTCGCCGGGGAGCGCACACCCCTGTTCGACCCGGACGCGCGTGGCATCGTCGCGGGACTCACCCTCGGGCACGGACGAGCCGAGCTCTACCGCGCGGTATTGGAGGGCATCGCGTACGGCGTGCGGCACAACCTCGAGGCCATGACCGAAGCCGGCGGTCGGGCGGCGCGTCTGGTCGCGGTGGGCGGTGGCACCAAAGGCGGGCTGTGGACCCGCATCGTCTCCGATGTGACCGGGCTGCCGCAGCAGTTGCCCGCCGAGACCGTCGGCGCGAGCCTCGGTGACGCTCTGCTCGCCGCCGAAGCCGCCGGAGTCGACACCTCGACGTGGAATCCGGTCGTCGATACCGTGCGGCCGGATCCCGAACGCGTCGCGATATACGAGCAGTACTACCGGCACTACCGGGATCTGTACGATCGCACGACGAATATCGCGCATTTCCTCGCGGCCGAACAGCGCCGTGCGGGTGCGCCTTCCTGAACGCGGATGCCCATGCGACGATGCAGAGTTGGTTCGCGGAACGATACGAGGACTTCATGCCCACGATCACTCTGACCCAGGACGATTTCGACTTCGTCGTCGCGTCTCATCCCATCGTGCTCGTGGACTGGTGGGCCGGTTGGTGCGGGCCGTGTCAGCGTTTCGCTCCGGTGTACGAGTCGTCCGCGCAGCGGCATCCGCAGATCGTGCACGGCAAGGTGGACATCGAAGCGGAGGTCGCATTGACCGCCACCGCACGGGTGACCCGGTATCCGACGCTGATGGCGTTCCGGGACGGCGTGCTGGTCTACTCGGCGGCGGGTGCCCTGGAACCGGACGCGCTGGAAGATCTGGTGCAGCAGATTCTCTGGCTCGATATGGATCAGGTTCGCCGGGAACTGGCTCAGCGAGCCGACGCGGAGCAACTGGCGACGACCGGCGGGCCCGGCGCCGCGCCCAGGGCCGGGCTCGCGCCGACCGCACCCCGATATGGGTGGCCGGGATTGTGACCGCGCCGGGCGGTGAACTGTGGCGGCTGGACGGCACGCGAACGCGCTCGGTCAGCGCCGAGAATCCGACGGGAGCGCCCGGCGCGGGCGCACGGGCGACCGACGGCACCGGAGCACACGCGGCGCGGCTGCTCGGGCCGGGGTGGAAGGTTTCTCCTTCGATCGCGCTCGCCGACGGTGAAACCGCCACGTTGGCCGATGTCTCCGGCCCTGGCGTGTTCCGGCATTTCTGGTTGACCACCGACCGTTCTGTCCTGCGCGGGCTGACGCTGCGGATGACCTGGGACGACGCGCCGCGGCCCGCGGTCGAGACGCCTCTCGGTGACTTCTTCTGCAACGGTTGGGGCGAGACGGCCCTGGTGAGTTCGGAGATGGTGGTCGTCGCGCCCGCGGGCGGCTTGAACGGCTACTGGCCCATGCCGTTCCGGCACCGAGCCCGCATCACGCTGGAGAATCGTTGCGGCCGTGCGGTTCCGGTGTACTACCAGGCGACCTACACCGAAGAGGACGTGCCGGACGACGCGGGGTATCTGCACACGCGATGGATGCACACGACCGGCTTGGGCAGTCCGGCCGTACACACGATTCTCGACACGGTCCCCGGACCGGGCCGCTACGTCGGCACCTATCTCGCCATCCGCCCCGGCGCGCCGGGATGGTGGGGCGAGGGCGAGGTCAAGTTCTTCCTCGACGGGGACGCCGAGCATCCCACGATTTGCGGAACGGGCACCGAGGACTATTTCGGCGGCGCCTGGAACTTCGACCTCGACGGGATGTACCGGACGTACTCCACGCCTTACCTCGGCCTGCACCAAGTGCTGCCGCCGGAGCAGATCTATCGACCCGAGCAGCGGTTCGGCATGTACCGCTGGCACGTGCGCGATCCGATCTGTTTCGAGCGTGAACTGCGGGTCACCGTGCAAGCCCTCGGATGGCAGGACGCGCAGACCTATCTCCCGCTGGAGGACGCAGACGTGGCGACCACGGCCTGGTGGTATCAGGCCTGATCGAGGTCGTCCGGATCCGGCGGGAAGTCCAGCGCCAGGAGTTCGTCGGCCCGCGCCAGCGCCGCGTCCATGCCCGCGGTGAGATCGTCCATCACGGTCAGGCCGTCGAGCAGTCCGGCGAGTTCTCGCTGCACGGCACGCAGTTCCGCGATCGCCGGATCGATCGGGAACCACGCGACCGAATCGTGCCACCACGGGTCGTCGGACAGCCAAGACCAGAGCACATCGCGCACCAACACCGGGTCGTCGGTATACATCTGGAAGCACTCCGTCGCCGAACCGGCCCGGTGCTCCAGCTCGTAGACGCCGTCGGGCAGCAGCTTGGCGCGGATCTCGTGCCGGCCGGCGCGGCTGAGCTCGAGGATGGCGTGTTCCGGCCCGGCCGGTTCGTCGAGCAGGTCGCCGAGCGCGTCCTCGGTCAATTCCGGCAAGTGCGTCCCGTCTCCCGTGCGGATGCGCACGTCGGTGGGGTCGATGCTCACCGCGACAGTCTGCCCGATGCGGCGGCCGAATACCTGAAATGCTCCGGTGCGGGGTGGCAGCGGGCAAGGTGGTCGGTATGAGCGAGCTTCGATCGAGGCAGGCCCGATGACCACGGTGGCGGGAGTCGACAGCTCTACCCAGTCGTGCAAAGTCGTCGTCTGCGACGCCGACAGCGGTGAGATCCTCGCTCAGGGGCGGGCCCCACACCCGGCGGGGACCGAGGTCGCACCGGCCGCGTGGTGGGACGCGCTACGGACAGCGGGCGCGGGACTATTCGGCGACGTCGACGCGATCGCCGTCGCGGGGCAGCAGCAGGGCTTGGTCCCTCTGGATGCGGCGGGCGTCCCGGTGCGGGACGCGCTGCTGTGGAACGACGTCCGCTCCGCCGATGCGGCGAAGGATTTGATCGCCGACCTCGGCGGCCCGCGTGCGTGGGCCGATGCGGTCGGCAGCGTGCCGGTGGCCGGCTCGACCGTCGCCAAACTGCGCTGGCTGGCCGACCACGAGCCCGAACTCGCCGACCGCACCGCGCACGTCGTGCTGCCGCACGACTATCTGACCTGGCGGCTGCGGGGCGGCGAACCGGGACACATGCTCGAGCCGACCACCGACCGGGGCGATGCCTCCGGCACCGGCTATTGGTCGCCCGCCGACGGCGGCTATCGCGAAGATCTGCTCGCCATCGCCTTTCGTGGACGTCGCCCGGCCCTGCCCCAAGTCCTCGGCCCGGACCAGCCCGCAGGTCACACACCGTCGGGCACACTGGTCGCCGCCGGAACCGGGGACAACGCCGGGGCCGCGCTGGGCTTGGGCATCACGGATGGCGACGTGGTGGTCTCCCTCGGCACCAGCGGAACGGCCTACGCACGCACCGACCGTCCCGCCGCCGACGCGACCGGCGCGGTCGCCGGGTTCGCGGACGCCACCGGCGCGTTCCTGCCGCTGGTCTGCACGCTCAACGCCGCCCGCATCCTGACCGGGACCGCCGAGCTGCTCGGCGTGGATCTGCCCGCGCTGGAATCGCTGGCCGCGCAGGAGCCGTCGGGCGCGGACGGCGTGGTCCTGCTGCCCTATCTCGCCGGTGAACGCACGCCCAACCTGCCGCACGCCACGGGCAGCCTGCACGGGTTGCGGCCGGAGGCGATGCGTCCCGGCACGGTGGCCCGCGCCGCCTTCGAGGGCCTGCTGTGCCATCTCGCCGACGCGCTCGACCATCTCACCGAGATCGGCGGGATGACGCCGCGGCGCGTACTGCTCATCGGCGGCGCGGCGCGTTCGCGGCTGGTGGCCGCGATCGCCGCGCAGGTCTTCGGCGTCACGGTGACGGTGCCGGAACCAGCCGAGTACGTCGCGCTCGGCGCTGCCCGGCAAGCGGCGTGGGCGCTCAGCGGCGCGTCCCGGCCGCCGTCCTGGCCGGCATGCCCGGTGGCGGAGATTCCGCCACCGGAGGACACCGCGACCGGACGAGAGATCCGGTCGCAGTATCGAAGGGCCCGCCAGGCGCTCTACGGCTGACCACGTCTCCGGCGATCCGTGGCCCGACCCGCCCGCGCGCGTCGGGATTCGGGAACACCTCACTTCCTCTTCTCCGGCCGTCGATTTTCGCCGCCGGGTGGCGCCTCGACCGCGTGCGGGGTTTGATCACCCTCGTCGAAGAGAGGTGGACGAATGATCGAGACCCAGGTGCGAAGGGCGGTGACGGCGGAACGGACGGAACTCGCCGAACTCTTGGCCGGGCTGGATGCCGAGGGCTGGGACGCGCCGACCCTGTGCGAGGGCTGGCGGGTACGCGAAGTGGTCGCGCACATCACCATGCCGTATCGCCTGTCGAGTGCGCGTTTCACGCTGGGAATGCTCGCGGCGTTCGGCAACTTCAACCGCATGGCCGACCGCACCGCCCGGGTGGACGCCGCCACGCTCAGCACAGCGGACCTGCTGAAATCGCTGTGGGACAACGTCGATCACCCCTGGCGGCCGCCGGGGGGCGGGCTCTCCAACGCGTTGAGCCACGATGTGATCCACGGTCTGGACATCACCGTGGCGCTGGGGCTGGACCGCCGGGTACCCGAAGCCCGGATGCGCATGGTGCTGGAGACGATCGAACCCAGGACCGCCAAGCTGTTCGGCGCCAAACTCGGCGGTATCGAACTGCGCGCCGACGACCTGGAGTTCAGCTACGGCTCCGGTACGGTGCTGTCGGGCCGCGCCCAGGATTTATTGCTCGTCCTCTGCGGGCGTAAACTGCCCGCCGGACACCTGAGTGGCGAAACCGCCGAGCGGTTCACCGTGCCCGGATGAGCCGAGCGTGCCGCTCACCGAACGGATGTAACCAATTCGCGCAGGTAGGTAGCCGTTTCGTCGTCGGCAGGAAAGTACGCCTCGACGGCGACCTCGTCGAGCGTGATGTCGAATGCCGCGCCGAACGTCGTGATCGTGCTGAAGAACGACAGTTCCGCGTCGCGATGGCGCAGCCGGATCGGCAACGTGATTTCGGCCGGGTCACTGTCCGCGCCGCCCGGGGTGCCGTAGGACCGCAACTCCTCGTGCAGCGCGGCGAGTTCGGGATCCCCGGTCGCCGTGACCTGGCGGGCCAGTCTGGGCAGGAGGAAGTTTCGGACCTGGTCGAGGTTGCGAAGCCGGGACGCGAACCCGCCGGGGTGCAGTCCGAGCCGCATCATGTTGATCGGCGGTTCGAGCAACTCCGGATCCACGCCGTCGAAGAACACGCCCACGCAGTCGTTGGCCTGCACCAGATTCCAGCGCTGGTCCACCGCCAGCGCCGGATACGGTTCGTGCAGATGCAGCACGCGCTGCACGGCGTCGCGGGCGCGCCGCAGCGCGGGGTCGGTCCAGTCGCGGCGCCGGAACTCGGGAGCGTGTCCCGCGGCGATCAGCACCCGATTGCGCTCCCGCAGCGGGATGTCCAGCTGTTCGGCCAGGTGCAGCACCATGGATCGGCTCGGTATCGTGCGGCCGGTTTCGACGAAGCTGACGTGCCGGGCGGACACGTCCGCCCGGATGGCCAGATCGAGCTGGCTCAGCTTCCGCCGGTGCCGCCACTCCCGCAGCAGTTCGCCGACCGGTCGATCACCGTTCATCGGCTCAGTATCACCACGGCCGGGGCCTGCCGGCCATTACATGCCATGTAATCGACACCGCGGTTCACCCGCTGTCAGTCTCGGCGGCATGACGAACGACGACACGGCATCACGCAACAAGGAACTGGCCCTGCGGGGCTTCACGGAATTCGCGGCGGGCAACACCGACGTGCTGCACACGCTGCTGCACGACGACTTCCTCGAGCACAGCCCCGGAAACCCCTCGGGAAAGGACGCTTTCATCGAGTTCCTCGCACAGGCACCCGTAGCCGGATCGAAACTGGAACTCGCGCGGGTGATCGCCGACGACGAGTACGTGGTCATGCACTACCGCATGGTGCTCCCGGACGAAACGGAACCCGACCAGGCGGTTGTCGACATCTGGCGCATGGTCGACGGGAAGATCGTGGAGCATTGGGACGTCGTACAACCGGTGCCCGAGCAAGACCAGCTCCCGCACGGCATGTTCTGACGGCGGTTCCGGGTGCTCGGCCGACGGGCCGTCGAGCCATCGGCTATGTCGCTGCTCGCCCTCGTCCGGCACATGACCGGGGTCGAGCGCGGGCATTGCGTCATCGGCCGAGCACCCCGATCGGATCACCGGCGCTGATCCGATCACGTCGGACGATCAGCCTCGCGCCGAGATTCCGGCGGCGCGCACGAGCGCCGCCAGTGCTGCCGCCATGGCGGATCCGGCTCGGCCGCAGGACCAACCGATGTGTTCGCCGCTGCGGTACTCCAGGTAGGCGATCGCGGACCTGTCGTTGTCGCCCTCGATCGACTGCTGGGTCAGACCCAGCACCTCGATCGGATATCCGGCCTCGGCCAGCACCGTGGTCAGCACCGCGAGCGGTTCGCCCTGGCGCCGTATGCGGTGGGTGACGCCGTCGACGGTCAGCGTGATCGCGGTGCTCGCCTCTGCGCCGTCGCCGCTGGTGCGCCAGTCCTTCAATCCCAGCCACGACGGGTCGTCGAGATAGCTCGCCTCGAACAGATCCCGCAGTTCGGCGGCGGTGATCTCGGCACCGGTGTCGTCGGCGAGCGCCTGGACGTGCCCGGCGAAATGGATCTGCAAGCGCCGCGGCAGGTCCATGCCGTACTCGGTGTGCAGCAGGTAGGCGATTCCGCCCTTGCCGGACTGTGAATTGACCCGGATCACCGCGTCGTAGCTGCGGCCGAGGTCGGCGGGATCGATGGGCAGATACGGCACGTGCCAGTCGAGAGCGCGCTCCGCGATGCCCGTCGCGGCGGCCCGGGCGCGGTGCTCGGCCATTCCCTTCTTGATCGCGTCTTGATGGGTGCCCGAGAACGCGGTGTGCACCAGGTCGCCGACGTACGGGTGGCGTTCGTGAATCGGCAGGCGCGTGCAGTATTCGACGGTGCGCCGGATCTCGTCGATGTCGGAGAAGTCGATCATCGGATCGACACCTTGCGCGTGCAGGTTCAGCGCCAGCGTGGCGATGTCGACGTTGCCGGTGCGCTCGCCGTTGCCGAAGACGCAGCCCTCGACGCGCTGCGCCCCGGCGAGCACCGCCAGCTCTGCGCACGCTACGCCGGTACCGCGATCGTTGTGCGGGTGCACCGACAGGATGACGCTGTCGCGACGGGCCAGATTGCGGTGCATGTACTCGATCTGGTCGGCGTAGACGTTCGGCGTGGCGACCTCGACGGTGGCGGGCAGGTTCAGGATCACCGGCCGTCGCACCGTGGCGTCCCACAAGGTCGTCATCCGGTCGCAGATGTCGAGCACGTAATCGGGCTCGGTCAGGTTGAACACTTCGGGCGAGAACTCGAACCGGACGTTCGGCAGGTCCCCCGCGCAATCCAGCACGGCGCGGCCGCCGTCGAGGATCAGCTCGCGCAGCGCGGCACGGTCCTCGCCGAGCACGACATCACGCCAAGCGGGCGCCGTGGCGGTGTACATGTGGATCACGACGTCGTTGGCGATGCCACGGATCGAAGCGATGGTGCGCTCGATGAGATCGCGCCGGGCGGGGGTGAAGACGACGATGGTCACGTCCTCGGGCGCGAGATCGTCCTCGGCGATGAGCCGGACGAAGTCGAAGTCGGTCTGCGACGCCGACGGGTAGCCGACTTCGATCTCCTTGTAGCCCATGGCGATCAGGAGCTCGAGGAAGCGCCGCTTGCGCGCCGGGTCCATCGGCTCGGCGAGTGCCTGGTTGCCGTCGCGCAGGTCGACCGGCACCCACAACGGCGCTCGGGTGATCCTGGCGTCGGGCCACTGCCGCCGGGTCAGCGGGACTTCCACGCGCTGGTAGATGTCGCGGTAGCGCTGCGAGGGCATTCGGGAGTGCCGCTGACGATTCCACGCCGGGGCCCGATCCGGTATGTCGCCCGCGGGGGTGTCGATGGTGGGGAAAGCGCTGGTCATGATTCTGCTTCCTGGCCGTTGCGGCCGTCACGACGAAAGGTGACCGGCCACGACGCAGCCCCACGGCGGGGGGCCGGTCGTTCAGGCCCCGCCGTGGCGGCTAAGCAGAAGCATGGTGCGCATGATGGCTAGACTGTACACGACTCCTCAGACAAGTAGAGAGGTACCGATGATCTCGCAGGTACGGCGCCATCCGCTGGCCGCGCAAACGGCCGAACTGCTGCTCGCCCGTATCCAGGCGGGAGAATGGCCGCTCGGCCACCGCCTGCCCGGCGAGACCACACTGGCCGCACAACTCGGCGTCGGCCGCTCGACACTGCGGGAGGCCATTCGCGAGCTGGCCGGAAAAGGCGTGCTGGACAGTCGCCAAGGCGCGGGTGTCTTCGTGACCGCCCTGGATGTGACCGAGGAGTGGGACGCGGTGTTGCGCCGCGCCACCATCGCCTCGGTGATCGAGGCGCGCATCGCCATCGAGGCCGAGGCCGCCGCCCTCGCCGCCCAGCGGCGGACCCCCGCCGACCTGCGCGTCATCCGCCGAGCGCTGGCCGCGCGCGAGGCGCACGGCGAGCCGGTGGCCGAGCACGTCGACGCCGATATGGCGTTCCACCGAGCGGTGGTCGTGGCCGCCCACAACGACGTGCTGACCCAGTTGTTCGACAGCTTCCTGCCCCGGCTGCGCCTGGCGATGATCGACATGCTGAAAATCCGCCCGGTGCCGTCGGAGCCGGCCGATCACGCCGCGCACGAACGGCTCGCCGACGCGATCGCCGCCCGCGATGCCGCCGCCGCGGCGGAGTACAGCCGCGCCCACCTGACCACCCTGAAAGAGGCTTTCACGTGACCGAACCGGTGCTCGAACTGACCGACGTGACCTTCCGCCGCGACGGCAAGAAGATCATCAACGGGATCTCGCTGACCGTGCGCGCGGGCGAACGCTGGGCGCTGCTGGGTCCCAACGGCGCGGGCAAGAGCACGCTGCTCGGCTTCTGCGGCGCGGTCACCTTCCCCACTTCGGGATCGGTCCGAGTGCTCGGCGCGGAACTCGGCCGTGTCGAATTGCAGCGACTGCGCCACGGCATCGGCCAGGTGAACCCACGCCACCCGCTGCGCTCCGCGCTGAGCATCCGCGAGGTCGTGCTGACCGGCCTGACCGCGACCATCGACACCCCGATGCGCTGGACCCCGACGCCCGCCCAGCTCGACCTGGCCGACACGATGATCGACACCGTCGGCCTGACCGGCAAGACGAACGAGCTCTGGCCCACGCTGAGTCAGGGCGAACGCGGCCGCACGCTCATCGCCCGCGCACTGATCGCGCAGCCGCGGCTGCTGCTGTTCGACGAACCGTCCACCGGCTTGGACGTCGCCGCGCGCGAACAACTCCTGGACACCCTCGACACCCTGGACCGGACCCACCCCGACGTCGCCTCCATCCTGGTCACCCACCACCTGGAGGAACTCCCCAGCACGACGACCCACGCACTGCTCATCGCCGACGGTCACGCCGTCGCGTCGGGCCCGGCCCTGCGCACGATCACCACCGAGAACGTCACCGCCGCGTTCGCGCACCCGGTCGAAGTCCGCCACGACGACGGCCGCTGGAGCGCACGCGCCGCACGCAAACCCACCGCGTGGCCGTCGCCCTAGCGCCTCGAAACAAGAACTTCGGAAATCTCTCGGTTCGGCATGTCGATTCGGGCGGTGGTCGTTCGATGCAGTGATGTGAGGATCGACCGATCCTGACGACGACACTTCGATCGAGGATGGCACAGATGCGATCGGTGCCGCATCGCCGGGCTGTACGCCGTTCTGGCGCAACGATTTCCCTCGCCGATAGTCGAACTCGATCGCGCAGTTGCGGTGAGCAAGGCGCACGGCCCCGCGGCCGCGCTGAAGTTGGTCGACGCGCTCGTCGCCGCAAGCACCCTCGACAACTACCACCTCCGCTATGCCGTGCGCGGTGACCTGCTCGCCCGGCTGGGCCGGCACCGGCAGGCGCGTGCCGAATTCCTGCGTGCCGTCGAACTCGCGGGCGACACGTCCGAGCAAGCCCTCTTGCGCTGCCGCGCGGCCGCCTGCGCCGAAGCCGAGTAGCCGCACCACGGTGGTAACGCCGCTGTAATCGCCACACCGCATTCGCGTGTGAGCATGCAACGAAATTGACTACCACCGAAGGGAATACGGCTACGTGTGGCAGCTGTATCGAGCGGTACTCCGCACCGAAGACCACCGGGTGCTCGGCTACGTGGATCTGGGCGCGAGACTCATGGAACACGCCAGAATCGGCCACCACCTCGTCCAAGGAATCGAGCGGCTGCTCGCCGAGCCCGCCCGGGTCACCTGGGCGGGACGCGGCGCACCACGGTCGCCGAACGGCGAGAATCGGTATCGCATCGTCGAATCCGTCGCCGCGTTGATACCCCCGGAACACGGCGCGGTCGGCCGGTACTTGCTCAATCACGACCTGCGGATCTTCGTGGACAAAGCGACCGTGCTGGAGAACGAGGTCCGTCATCGCATCCACCCCCTGCCCCTGCTCACCGCCGAACCAGCACCGGACCCCGGTCGCACGGCGGGCGACCGAACCCTCCTCGGCTCTTGGGCACACGCGCTGATCTCGGTGCGCGACTCCGTGCCGAAGGGATTCGAACAACGAAAGTTCGACCTGGTGGAACGGCAGCCCTGAGCAACACCCCACCGTAAGTCTTCCGCGCCCGAAAAGCACCGGTCGGTCATCGAAGCCCGGCACGCGGGCGGGAAAATGAATGACCACGGAACCGCGCCGATCCATTGCGACCATTCGGTTTGATTCATGGCCGCACATTCACTGTTGCTCCACGATTACCGCGGATTCCACAACGGCCTTGGTAGGCTGGTAGCCCACTGCCGCGGCGATCTGGGGACTCGTGATGAATGCGCACCGAAAGCTCGCCGCCGCGACCCTCCGCCTCGGGATCGTATCGGTGCACATCTCCCTGGCGCAGACATTGGACGAGGACTCGCGCACGTGGGCCGAAACCCTTGTTTCGGACACCCGAGACGCATTCATCGTAGACGAACTACAGCGGCACTTCGAAAGTGCGGTCGGCCGACTCGCGAAAGCGTTGGAATCCATGCATTCCACCTGGCCCGACGAAATCGACGCCGATACATACAATTACGTCCTGGACAAACTGACCGCGTTGATAACCCAGCAGACCGGGCAGATCGATGCGCATCGCGATCTGTCGAACGCTACGGTAAGCGATATCATAAGGCTGCTCGAACCGCGCCTCACCGTACAACGGAGTGATGCGGCGGACAACGATGTGCGGCACCTTGTCAGCCATGCCGTCCTGACCCTGTGCAGCCAGGTTCTCCTCGCCTGGATAACCGCGATACCGAGTCTTTCGACCGATGTGGCCTGGATGAGCATGGCCGGTACACCACGATTGATAGACAGCACCATCGACGCGCTGAAGAATGTCCGGCTGCCCGGACTGCTGGCGGCTGGAACGGCGCGAATTGTCGCCATGCAACGTCAGGACATATCATTTTCTCTGCGTTATATGAAGCTGTTCGGATTGCCGGTTGACGTCCGGTACCGGACCGTACCGATATCCGTTTCCCACCTCGCAGCCAGAGTATCCGAAGGCGACCGCCCCGTCGGTGAATCGGCGTCCCTCGAGAACATCCTGATGTCGCCGCGCCTGCACGGACTCGGACCCAGCCGTCAGGCAGTGCACTCCGCGAATCCTCCCGCAAAAACCGGCCTCCGGTTGATGATCACCGGTAAAGCAGGGTATGGCAAGACTACCGCTGTCCAGTGGCTGGCATACCGAGCCGCACGGGGGAGGCTGAGCATCTTCGACGAGGGGCGGAGGAAGGTCCTTCCTCTGTTCGTGCAACTGAGGGACATCGCGACCACGAAATACGCCCCGGACGACACCGCACTTCTCTACGGAAAGCAGCTTCGCCACGAGGCACAATCGGATTGGCTGGACAGATGCAAAGGAGAGGTGACACCGCTGATTCTTCTCGACGGTTGGGATGAGATGTCCGAAGCCGGATCGGCGGGTGCTTCGGCATGGATCGAGAATCTATCGGCGCGCTATCCGGAAGCACATATCTTGATCACGTCCAGGCCGGATGGAATGCCGGGCGGTGACTTGGTCCACCGACTGAACTTTCGCCAGGTCAAGATATTGCCGCTCAACCCGCCGGACGCGCTGGCTCTCATTCAGCGCTGGTTCAAAGGGCTCGCCGAGCTGTTGAACGACAGCGACGACATCAGATTGGTCGACCTGGACCGGGCGGAGCGAGATCTACTGAACGATCTCCGCTCACCTGCCATGCAGGACATGGTCGACACCCCACTCATCGCCTCTATGTTGTGCTGCCTGTATACCAGCAGCGCAGGCAGGTCCCCGGCGCATAAGGGCTGGTTGTACACCCATGTCGTGAACGCACTGCTGGATCGGCGCGAACGGGAGCGCGGTATGAGCTCCTCCGATTGGGCGGCCAAGGAGTTGGGAGCCAAAGTCCGACTGGTCGGAGCCATCGCGCAGCGCATGACCGAGAGCCGCCAACACAGCATTCCGATAAAACAGGCCGTAGGCGAGAGTGAAGATCACTGTGTGGACAAAATCCTGGCCAAGGCTCTGCCTTTGGTGGGCGAGAGCAGCGAAGATTCACAGCGCTGGCGAAATGCCATCCTTTCGCGCAGTATCGTGTTGCACAAAGTCGCGCGGAACGAAGCCGAATTCGTGCATCGGAGCATCCAAGATTACCTGACCGCGAAAGCAGCACAATTGGACGGCGATGTCGACGGGATACTTCGGCTGGCGGAGTCGGGACAGTGGTCGCTTCTCCCCTTCGCCTGTTATGAAGCCGGTCTGCCCGCCGCGAACACGATAATCTCGTGGTTGCTCGATAAATTGGATGGATCGACGACGCACCTTGCCGAGCGGAACCTCCGCCTTCTGGTCGTCGAGTGCGTCGGATCGGCGTCATCCGGACTCTCGGAGGCGGTGCGCATACGAGCGGATGCGGCCGTCGCGCCCTTGTTCCCGCCCCGAGACATCAGCGAGGTCAAGATGATGGCCGCGCTCGGGAATCACGCGATTCCCTACCTCAGATCCGAACGCAACGCCGGTGCCGAATCCCGGAAACTCGCCATCCAGACCTTATGCCGCATCGGATCGGACCTCGCCATCGATGAACTGGCTCGATATGCGCAAGCCGGCCGCGATACCGACTTGGGCGAACTCGCCAAGGGCGTGGATTGGTTCACCCCGCGCCGATACATCGAGTGCGTGCTGTCGCAGCTGGAAAAAGGCTTCTCGGTTGTCGCGACCGGAGACGAGTACCTGGATTCGCTGGACCGGGCGCCGAAGTTGAGCGAATTGGTCTTGTATGGATTTCCGATATCGCACCATACCAGAGCGACGGTGCGCAGTTTGAAGGCGCTTCGGCAGCTACGGATCAAAGACTGTCCTGCCGTGGGCCCGCTCGACTGGACTTATTCACTGAAAAGTTTGAAATCGATCTCCGTCTCCGGATCGAAGTATGAGGACACGCATGGAAAGGAAGGGAACCCGCTGACATTCTTCCAGCAGAGTCGCATAGCCCTGGGTCCAGCTACTCTCTGGGCCATCCACTTGGATGGAATCAGTCTCGACGGCCTGGACTGGGATGCCCTGCTGGGCGACAAATCCGATCTCAGAGTTCTCTGTCTGTCCAATTCCACGGGTGACATGACAACGGTGCCCGCCAGTGCCACGTCGAGCCTGGATCGCTTGAAAACCGTTTCCATGCCTGTCGGTGTCCGCTTCGAATCGCTCGCGTTCCTGTCGCGAAGTGCGGAGCTGTCACGGCTCGAGCTCGGGTACGAACTTCGAGCGTCCGATGTTCGCCAGCTCGCCCGATGCAGGTCATTGAAGCATCTGGATGTCCGCTTCTCGAAGAGCTTCTCTTCCACCGGCGCCGAGGCAGGTTCCGTGACGGGCACAGAAGAAATGCAGGAAGCGCTGGCCGGTTTGCTGCCCGCCTTGTCCACCGTGCGAAAACTCACCTTGCACAACGCGCCCGAGACACTTATGGCTTCGATCTGGAATCTTCCGTGTATCGAATCGATACATCTGGTGAACGGTAATCTATCGCTGACCGGGGTGGCCGAATTCAGCGCGAGCCTCAGGAGTTTGTCTTTCACCGCTTGCACCCTGAACGGCAGCCCTAAATATCAGGAGATCCCCAATCTCGAACGGCTGACCTGGCATTCCGGTGTCCTGACCGGACTAGACTGCCTTCCGAGAAGTTCGGCGCTCGCATCCCTCGTTGTCGAGAACCCGGACCCGGACTCGTTGTCCTCGCTCGGCGGTCTCGAGTGGTTACCCGACGAATGTTATGTCCATCTCATAGGAACGCCCGAAAGGCTCGATCCCGCCCCGTTGATTTCTTTGGAGCAGCGGTGTTACATACGATACGAACCGGCGGGCGGCAGCGAATGGGATTCCGTCGGCCAGTACATCGACTTCGCCGTTTCCTGACCAGGATGCGGCACTGCTACGAGTGGAACCGTCTCCGATGACGATAGATGGTTTGATCATTCCGTTGCTGATCGCCTCACCCGGCGATGTCGCCGTGGAGCGGGATGTCGTAGAACGCGTAGTTCACGAATGGAATGCCACCTACGCGATCGAGCTCGGTGCGATACTGCTCCCGCTCCGGTGGGAGATGAACGCGGTATCGGATCTTCATCTGGATCCCCAGGAGGCCATAAATGACCAGCTGGTCAGATTCGCGGATATTGTGATCGTGCTGTTCAGCGCACGTTTGGGAACACGGACCCCTCGGGCCGCCTCCGGAACGGTCGAAGAGCTGGATCAAGCGCTGCGAAACGGCGTGCGAGTGCACGGATTCTTCAATGCCGGACCGCTGCCCCCGGACGCGGAATTGGATCTCGATCAACTGGCTTCGCTACGGAGATTCAAGGCCGAGTGGAAGCTGCGCGGCCTGTGGTTCGAGTATTCGAGTCTCGAAGGATTGGCGACCGACGTCCTGCGAGCAATCTCTCGCGACGTTGCCCTGTTGACGAAGACCCGGCCTATCCGATCCGGCATGAGCAGTTCCGCGAAGTTCGCTGTCGAATACCATCTTGTTGCGAGCGGCACACCGGACGCGGCCGACTCCTTCGCACATGTGAAGGTCTGCAATATCAGTGACCGAATGGCGGAGTCCGTCGGCTTCGAGATCCTGGCCGACGACAACAGGATGCCGCCCATCTCGGGCCTGCACCCGCGCGATGCGAATCTCGCCCCCGGACAGACGATGAGGATTCCACTTTATCCTTCTTTCGGGATGTCGAACGTGCTCAGGATCCTTCTGCGATGGCAAGAGGGGACGCGCGACTTCGAGATATCGATTCCGCTGACGAAATCAGTCGACTGAGCCTCCGGGCGAGTCGGCGCGGTGTTCGGCCTCGGCGAGTTCCTTCAGCGTCAGCAATTGCTTGCGCATCATCAGCAGGTCGCCGACGGCCAGCGCCACTGCGACGAGCTTCGGTGCGCCGCAACGTATCCGGACCAGGAGCCGGGTTCCCGTCCCTTCTGGCCGCACCGCGTAGGTGACGCACACCTTGCCCGCGACCAGCGTGATGTGCCTGCCCAGGACGAAGGAGACGAGTTCGAACTGGGACATGAACCGTTGTCCCACGGCCAGTTCGGTGAGCGCCGGGTCGCGCAGACGCGGGCTGCGTTTGCCGAAATTGTCCAGTAGGTCGTAGCTGTAGGGAGCGATCCGCAACTGACACAGCCAGGCGTAGACGAGAGCGGGCGGCGCGTCGATGCTGATCGCCCGATCGGCTTGGAGACCGCCGGGTTGCCGGTCGTCGCACGGTAGGGGCGCCTCGCGCTCGGCCTCGGTGGCGCCCCAGACCGTTCCCGGGATCATGCCGCCGCCGCGATCCGGCGCAGCATCCGGCGCACCACCACCCGGTGACCCCCGGTCCCCACGACCAGCGCGCGATAGATCCGGCCGTGGAGACCGGGGAAGTCGCCATAACTGCGGGCGCGGACACGGGTCCGACTCGGCCCCTCCTCGTCCAATTCGAAGATCAGCGCGTACTTCGAGAACCAGTGCTGTCCGCGCAGCGCCAAGCGGTGCGGTCGCGCCACGGAATCGAAATCGAACCCGGTGGGCGCGGTCGGCTCGTGCGGGTCATGACAGACGACTGTCAGCACCGCTTTCCAAGCCCGTTCGCGATTCGCCTCGACCGATCTGGCATGCTCATCAATATAGGATAAACGCTCCATATAGAAGGAACGTACTAGTACATGGCACCGCCCCGCAAGCACGACACCGACGTGATCCTCGACGCAGCCCGCACCCTGGTGCTCGCCGAGGGACCTCGCGCGGCCAGCGTTTCGGCCATCGCCGAGGCCAGCGGAGCCCCGGTCGGCACTTTGTATCACCGCTTCGGCAACCGCAACGGTGTGCTCACCGCCGCGTGGCTGCGGGCGCTGCGCCGCTTCCAGGACGGCACCCTCATCGCCGCCGACCAGCCGGACCCGGTGGAAGCGGGTGTCGAGATGGCGCGAGCCGCCCTGCGGTTCGGGCACGAATTACCCGAGGATGCCAAGCTCCTGCTCGAGCTGCGTCCCAGCGACCTCCTCGACGGCGGGCCGGACGCCGAGTTCCGCGCCACCCTGGCCACCATGAACGCGCCGTTGATCGAGCACCTGCGGCGCATCGCGGACGGCTTGTTCGGCCGGGACGGCGAACGCGAGATCGACGCGGTCTCGCGCGCGGTCGTGGATCTTCCCTACGCGGCGCTGCGCCGCCACGCGCACGCTCCGGCCCTACCCGCCTGGCTGGAGGAGGACCTGACCGCCGCCGCCCGGACCCTGCTGACTTCCTACCGCCCCTGACTCGGTCTCCGGCGGCCTCAGCCGGCGATCAGCGCCGGAGTGAGTTCGTCGAGGCCGGAGAGCACCTTGGCGGCCAGGGCCAGCGCATCGGAGGCAGGCGGGTATTCCGGGCGCGGCGCCGCGATCACCCGCATCCCCGCCGCGTGGGCCGAGCGCAGGCCGTTGCTCGAATCCTCCACGGCCACGCAGTCGGCCGGCCGCTGACGCAAGAACGTCGCGACCGTCACGTACACGTCCGGCGCGGGTTTGCCGCGGTCGACCTCCTCGGTGGAGAAGGTGACGGAGAAGTACTCGATCAGGCCCGTCCGGCCGAGCACCGTGTCGATGAGCGCGCGGGGCGAGGAGCTGGCCAGGCCCAGCGGCCAGTGCTCGCTGATCCGCTGCACGGCCTCTACCGCACCCGGCAGCAGTGGCACACCCTCGTCGTAGCGCTCGGCCATCCGCGCGATCACGTCCCGCGCGACGGTCTCCGGCGACTCGCCCACACCCAGTTCGCCGCTCAGGTAGGCCGACCATTCACCGGTGCTCATCCCCATCAGCCGCTGCTGGGTGTCGGGCAGCCACCGTCCGCCCTTCTCGGCGACGTAGCCGCGCCGCACCAGCTCCCAGACCGGCTCGGAGTCGATCAGTACGCCGTCCATGTCGAACACGACCGCGGTGATACCCATGCGCACAGTGCCTTTCGCCAGCCGAAGCGGTCAGAGGTCGAGCGCGGCCGGATCGCGTATCCGGCCGCCGAAACCGTGCCGGTATCACCGGGAAGGAGGCGATATCCGGTCGCGCACCAGCCTAGGCGGTGACGGCCCGCGGCGGCGGACACCGCACCCGCCCGGCGAGCATTCCCCGGGCAACCGATAACTTGTTCTCATGAACGAACCGCAGGCCGGCGACTCGCTGCCGAGCAAGGAGCACCACGAGGGCGGGTTCCGGCCGATGACCGAGCTGATCGCCGCCCACGAGGCCGCCAAGGACGACATTTCCCGCGGGGGCCCGAACTACGGGCAGTTCATCGAGCAGGTACGCGGCCTGATGGACCGCGTCCGGCTGGCCTCGCCCTCCGACGAGCTGGCGGTGGAGGCGATCGGCATCCTCAAGGAGCTGAACGACAAGCTCGACGCCGCCGCGGTGGACGAGTGGTCGACGCCCAACTGGACCCGTTTCGACCTGCCGGCCCGCGGCAACATCACCCTGCCGCCGTTCTTCATCGATCACGTCCACCCGCAGCAGGGCGTCGACGCGCGCCTGACCTTCCGCACCTTCCACCTCGGCGGCAACAGCGCCGCCCACGGCGGCCAGATAGCCATCGCCTTCGACGACCTGCTCGGCATGGCGGCGGCGGTGCACTCCGGCTCGGTGACCAGAACTGCGTCGCTCACCGTCGACTACCGCTCCATCACGCCGCTCGACACCGAACTGAAGGTGCGCGCGTGGGCCGAACGGCAGGAGGGCCGCAAGGTCTACGTGCGGGCCACCCTGCACGACGGCGACCGGCTGTGCGCGGAAGCGAACGGGCTGTTCATCGTGCTCAAGCCCGGACAGCCCTGACGCACGGTCCGCACCGGCGCGACGGGCGTCCTTCGGTCGGACGGGTCCTCGGACTCGCTCGCGGCGGGTGAGCCTCCCCGCAACCACCGCGGATGGCGCATTGTGCACGACTGCACGAAATGCTTTGCCCGATGCGTAATTTCACCTCCACCGAAAAGGTGCAGGTAGTCGAGATCCCACGGCTACCCGAGCACCCCGCGCGTGCACTCGATGCAGACCCGCGCGAAATGCCTTCGCGGCCGGGATGTTCCGGCGCCCGCCGGTCGCACTTGCCACCGGCGAGCGCCGCCTGATCACCGCCCCGGGAAATGCGCTTCCCGGTACGCGCCGAACCGGGCGTCCACCTGCTCGGCGGTCAAGCCGAAATCATCGAGGGTGTAGCGG
>NZ_JBHVDM010000095.1:0-26032 GCF_042802775.1 Nocardia sp. NPDC057455
GAGCCGGGCCGCGAACGGGACATGCTCGGTCTCGCTTCGCTCGAAACCGGTGGTTGAGCTGGTGTGGGCGCGTGGGGTGGTCAACGCGGGATCAAGGTGGATGCTGGTGCCTTGGGCACCGGGCCCTGCGCGGTGTCGCTTCGCTCAGGCTCGGGGTGAAGTGGTTGCGTCGGCCGTAGTGGCGCCGATTCGAGTTCGCAATCGGTCGGTGGCGGGCCTAGTGCTGATGCGGCCCGCTCGGACCGATCCGAGCCTGTTTGTCGAAGGCGGCGACGGAGGGCACGAGCGGTTCTCCCTGCTCGCGCCTCGCCGAAATCTCGCCGCTGGACTGGTCGCGTTTCGGCTCGGCTTACTTCCGCGCGCTGCTCATCGTGCTGGGATCTTGCCGCTACCGTGGCCCAGCACTCGCCGTGGATTCGTCTGCGACGCGGATATGGGCCGGTCGGTTGTCAGCGGTCGAGGCGGCTGCGGAGGGTGGCGGTGGTGAATTCGGTGGCGGCTACGCGGAGACGGTGGTGGCGGGGGACCGCGGCGCGGTGGTCGAAGACGGCGTAGTCGCTGCGTTCGATGTGGTGCAGGATGTCGGAGTAGAGGGTGGCCGCGGTGCGGATGGCGGGGCGTACCCGGGGTTCGAGCAGGTCGATGCCGGGTTCGGCGCGGCGGTAGAGATCCCGGTTGACCGCGATCAGGTGGGCGAGAGCCCGGCGGACGCGCGGATCGGTCCGGCCGGTGCGCCGGCACTCGAACAGCAGGTCGTCGTCGACACCGAACGCGGTGAGCGCATCGGCGGGCAGGTAGACCCGGTCTCGGTCGAGATCCTCCGCGACGTCGCGCAGGAAGTTGGTGAGCTGGAACGCTTCGCCCAGCGCGGCGGCGGCGGGTCCGGCCTCCGACACCGGCACGACCGTGCCGAGCACCGGTAGCAGCTGCAACCCGATCGCGGCCGCGGAGCCGCGCGTGTAGTCGCGCAACTCGGCCATGGTGGCGTAGCGGTTACGGAAGGACGGGGCATCGGGCGCGTCCATGCGCATGGAATCCAGGAACGTCCAGAAGTGCTGTTCGGCGATGTCGTAGCGGTGGATGGTGTGGGTGACGGCGGCGAGCACGAGGGCGCGCGGCAGTGGCCCCGCTTCCCGGCTTCGTTCGTGCTCCTGGTTCGGGCCGGAAGGCAGCGGCGCACCGCTGCGGGTCGCGCCGGTGTCCGATCCCAGCGCGGCCCGCAGGTCCCGCTCGATCCGGTCGAGTTCGGTGACCGGGTCGCTGTCGTGCCCGGAGGTAGGGCGGCCCGTCCGGTCGACGACGTCGTCCACCATGCGCGCGAACGCGTACAGCGCGTGAACGGCGGGCCGTCGCTCGGCCGACAGCAGTCGGGTGGCGAGGAAGTAGGTGCGGCCGTGCGTCGCGGCGATCTGCCTGCACTCGCGGTAGGCGAGCGGAAGCAGGGCAGAACTCGGTAACCGGGCTTCGGTCATGGGGCGGCGGGCGTGGCGGCAACCTCGCCGGGCGTGGCCGCGACCGTGCTCGGCGGCGTGGTGCGCAGGCGCAGCGGGTCCACCGTGCGCAGCGACAGCGCCGCGACGCTCGCGGCGAAGGTGGCGGCGGCGACGTGCCAGAAGTTGTACAGGCCGATCGAACCGTCCGGCTGGAAGACGAGCATCAGCCAGGTGCACACGCCGACCAGCGCCATCAGCGTCGTGGTGGACAGCGCGAACCCGGCGGCCAGCGCCAGCGGCCACGAGTAGTACCAGGGCAGCGCGGCGGGGGACAGGATGACGATCGCGACGAACGCGATCAGGATGCCCAGCACCGCCTCCCGCTCGCTGTGCCGGAACCGCCACCAGGTCAGGGCGAGCACGGCGACCAGGGCCAGCGCGCACATCGCGCGGGTGACCTCGAGCACCGATTCCAGCCGCAGCGGGGTTATCCAGGTGATCCCGTGCGCCATCACGGTCGGCAGCGACAGCCAGTTGATGATCTTCTTCGACCCGGACAACGCGGTCAGCCAGCCGATGCCGACGCCTGCGATGGCCGAGGCGGCGACGAACACCACCGCGAACACGCTCAGACCGAGCCCGGCGATCTTGCCGAACATGAGCGCGGGATGCGGCATGTCCTCGGTCGGCTCGGCGGCGTCGCCCGGCTGTTCGCTCGCGGGCAGGTGCGCCGGATCGCGTCCGACCCGCTGGGCGGCGCGGCGTTCGCGCTCGTGCAGCATCCAGATCCAGACCAGGAACGGCAGCGCCACGCCCGCGGTCGCCTTGATGGCGACGCCGATCGCGACGACCACGATGCCCGCCACATGGTGGCGCTCCAGCACCAGCGCGATGCCCGCGCACATCAGGCCGACCATCAGCATCTCGTTGTGCACGCCGCCGATCAGGTGGATCAGCACCAGCGGGTTGAGCACCGCCAGCCACAGCGCGACGGTCGGCTTGCCGCCGAGGTGCTTGGTCAGATACGGCACCGCCCACATCATCAGCACCAGGCCGGGCAGCATGACCAGCCGCATCGCGATGGTGCCCGCCACCACGTTGTCGCCGGTCACGGCGGTGATCGCGCGGCCGAGCAGCAGGAAGACCGGGCCGTAGGGCGCGGTGGTGGTGGTCCACACCGGGCTGACGTTGTCCAGCAGCACACCGGGATTCGCGACGGGTCCGACCTGGTACGGGTCGAAGCCGTCGCGCAGCAGCGCGCCTTGGGCGAGGTAGGAGTAGGCGTCGCGGCTGAACATCGGCACGGCGAACAGCAGCGGTGCGATCCAGATGCCGACGATGGCGCGCAGTTCGTTGAGCGACACCTCGGCGCCGGTCCGGTCGCCGGTGCCGATCGTGGCACGCCCGAGGCGGACCCAGGCGGTGACCATGAGCAGCACACCAATCCAGATGCAGATGGTCGACAGCGCGTAACCGTGCCCGAACCGCAGCCAGGACAGATGCATGGCCTCGAGCAGCGGGTCGCGCTTGCGCACGCTGCCCGCGCCGAAGCCGCCGAACATGATCATGACCGCGCCGAAGAAACCGAGCAGGGCGGCATGGCCTTCCGGGCTTCTGGCGAAGTCGGCGCAGGTGCGCATCCACCACAGGAAACCGCGGGGGGTGGCCGATTCGCGACGTGCGGAGGCGGGCGACGAGGGACGGGTGTCACCGGCGGAGGGGGCCTCTGCGGTGCGCGTTTCGGGGGATGCCATCTGGTGTCGGTCCCCCCGAGTGGTCGGCGGTCGCAACCGCGAGCGAATAGGTCGGCGCTTAGTTTACGGCGTCGTCTCGAACACTATCCGGCTGGTGCGCGGGGTCGCACGCGAAGTGCGCCCGAGCTCGCCCGCGATGCGGTTTGCCGCCAGTTTTCCGGATAACAGGGCCGTCGGCACGCCCACACCCGGAGTGGTGCCGCAACCGGCGATAACCACGTTGTCGCTGGAGCGCGGGAAATTGCTCGTCCGAAAGGGGCCGGTCTGCCGGAAGAGGTGTGCCGCGGAGAACGGTGTGCCCGCCAGCATGCCGCGGTCGAGCCATGTCCGGGGCGTGTCGAGCCGGTCGACGGCGAAGTGCTCGGCGATGCCCCGGTAGCCGCGCGCTTCCAGCACGGTGAGCAGCTCGCGGAGGTAGGCGGGGCCCAGACGCGGCCAGTCCAGCGGCGCCGCCGCGAGATTCGGGCACGGCGCGAGCAAGGAGAACGGCTCGTGGCGTCCGTCGCCGCGTTCGATGAACTGGCTCGGATCGGTCAGGGCGGGCCGGGTCAGCAGCAGCGAAGGGTCGCTCATCAGCTTGCCGCGGCCGCGGCGGGCGGTGATCTCGCTGAACGTCCGGTCCCAGGCCCGGCCGAACTCGATGGTGTGGTGCGCCTGCACCGGCCACCGCGCCGCGACCACGGCGGGGACGGTGCCGTGCGCGACGACCGCCGACGGCGAGGCGCGCAGCCCGCGCCGGGGTCGCACACCGAAACGGTCGAGCGAGCCGAGGTCGGCGGTGAGCACGAGGGCGTCGCAGTCGAACGAGCGCCCGTCGGCGGTGCGGGCGCACCGGGCCCGCCTACCCGCGTAATCGATCCCGACCACCTCGGTGTTCAGTTCCAATGTGCCGCCCGCTTCGGTGAACGCGTGCGCCAGCGCCGCGGCGATCGCGCGCATACCGCCCTCGGGGGAATAGACGCCCAGCGACGTGTCCATGTGCGGTATCGCGCCGTAGACGGCGAGCGCCTGCGCGGGCGGCATCCCCGCGTAGAGGGCCTGGAAGGTGAACAGGCGCGCCAGGCGTGGATCCCGCAGGAACCGGCGCACCCGAGGGCCGAGTCTGCCGAAACCACCGAGACGTGCCAGTTCGACCAGAGCGCGGCGCTTCTCGGGGAGGCGCACCATATCCAGCGGCGAATCGAAGTTGGTGTCCATGAATTCGGTGAACTCGGCCGCGTAGACCCGCGCCAGCCATGCGCGCAGGCGCAGGTATCCGCGTGCCTCGGCCGGGCCGCAGGTCCGCTCGACCTCCGCGGCCATCGCGTCCGGATCGGCGAAGACCCTGATCTCGGCGCCGTCGGCGAACCTGGCGTGATAGCCCGGCGCCAGCCGGTGGATGCGCAGCGGGGGTTCGCAGGTCTCCGGGGCGCGGCCGACGGCGGCGAGCGCGTCGGTGATCAGTTCGGGCAGGGTGAGGACGGTGGCGCCGGAATCGATGTCGTAGTCGGCGCCCTGGTAGCGCCCTACCCGGCCGCCGGGGTGGTCGGCCCGTTCGAGCAGGGTGACGGTGTGACCGGCGCCGGTCAGGTGGAGGGCGGCCGACAGTCCGGCCAGTCCGGCGCCGACCACCACGACGCGATCGGTCGGTCCCGCAACGGTTCTCATCCGATTCGCCTCCTCGCCGTGGCGCCCGAAGTCGTGCTCACGCCGCGCGCTCGGTCGCGGCCAGCGCCATCGCGCGCAGCCGTTCCTTGGCCACCGGCGTCGCAGGCCCGGCCTCGATGGCGGCCAGACCCCTGTCGGTGAGTTCGCCGATCCGGCGCTCCACCTCGTCGACCGCGCCCAGTTGGATCAGCAGCGCACGCAGCCGCTGCACCTGCTCGGCGCTCAGGTCGGTGCCGATGCTCGAACGCAGCAGTGCGGCCGCGGCGGTGTCGGTCTCGTCCGCGCGGCGCAGCGCCTCGGCCAGCAGCACGGTGCGCTTGCCTTCACGCAGGTCGTCGCCGGAGGGCTTGCCGGTGACCGCCGGATCGCCGAACACGCCGAGCAGGTCGTCGCGCAGCTGGAAGGCGATCCCGATGGCGGTGCCGAACCCGCGGTAGGCCTCGATCAACTGCTGGTCGGCGGCGGCGATCGCGGCGCCGAGGTGCAGCGGGCGTTCGACGGTGTAGGCGGCGGTCTTGTAGCGGTTGATCCGCAACGCGGCCTCGACCGATTCGTCGCCGCCCGCCTCGCCGTTGATGTCGAGCAGCTGACCGCCGAGCACCTCGGTGCGCATGTCGGCCCATACCGGGGCGAACCGGGCGATGGCCGCGGGAGCCAGCCCGGACGCGTGCACCATGTCATCGGCCCAGGACAGCGCCAGATCGCCGACGAGGATGGCCACGCTGGCGCCGAAGTGCGCCGAGTCGCCCGCCCAGCCGCGGTCGCGGTGGCGCTGTTCGAAGTCGACGTGCACGGTGGGGAAGCGGCGACGGGTGCGGGAGGAGTCGATGATGTCGTCGTGGATCAGCGCGCAGGCCTGGACGAGTTCGAGCGCGGAACAGGCGGTGAGCACCGCGGCGGCCTCGGGTGCGTGCGGATCGCCGCCCGCGCCGAGCCAGCCGGTCCACGCGAACGCGGGCCTGGTGCGTTTCCCGCCGCGCAGCACGAACTGCTCGAGCGCGTCGGTGGCCTCGACGAAGACCGGGCCGAGGTGCTCGGTCGTCGGGCGGCGGGTGGCGAAGAAACTGGTCAGGGCGTCTTCCACGGCGGTGACGAAGGCGGGGGTGCCCGGCTGCGGCACCGCGGGACGCGGCGTCTGAGTACCGGTTGCGGCGGACAGAGGAGCCTCCAAGGTCGTGCGGATGGTGGACGCACGGGGTCGCGGAGGGTGCCCGGGCGCTGCGGGTGATTCGGGGCCGAGCGGGGAACGGTCGCGCGTGTCGCTCGGCGTGGCGAACATGTCGCTCGATGCGAAGAATACGCGGGGCGTCCGAACGACCCGACGGGGCCGCCACCGGCCACCTCTACACTGAACCGGTGACTTTCGACAACGTGCGGGGCAGCTCGACCCCTGGCCGGCCGTCCCGGACGCACCCGAACGTCTCTGGAACACCCTCGGTAGTACAGAGTCTGCGGGCTCACGCGGGGCATGCTGTGCCGTTCTCCGTGGAGTTCAATCCGCCTCGCGACGCCGCCGCCGAGGCGCGGCTGTGGCGCGCCGTGCGGCAGTTCGAGTGCATGCACCCCGCGTTCGTGTCGATGACCTACGGCGCGGGTGGTTCCACTCGCGATCGCACCGTCCGGGTGACCGGGGAGCTGGCGCAGGAGACGACGCTGCTGCCGGTTGCGCACCTGACCGCGGTGGAGCACAGCGTCGCCGAGCTGCGCTCGCTGGTCGGCGCGTACGCCGATTCCGGAATACGCAACATCCTGGTGCTGCGCGGCGACCCGCCGGGTGACCCGCTGGGGGAGTGGCACAAGCACCCGCAGGGCGTCTCCTACGCCGAGGAGCTGGTGCGCATCGTGCGCGACCTCGGTGATTTCCACGTCGGCGTGGCATCGTTCCCGCAGGGCCACCACCGCTCGCCGGACCTGGCGACCGACACCGCTTACCTCGCCGCGAAACTACGCGCGGGAGCGGAGTATTCGATCACCCAGATGTTCTTCGACGTCGAGCACTACCTGCGCTTGCGGGATCGGCTCGCGGCGCTGGACCCGATCGAGGGCGCCAAGCCGATCATCCCGGAGCTGATGCCGATCACGTCGCTGCGCACGGTGCAGCGCGCCGAGGAGCTGTGCGGCAGGCCGCTGCCCGACTCGGTCATGCGGCGGCTGCGCGCGGCGGCGGGCGACGGCGGTGTGGAGAACGCCGCGGCGGTGCGCGCGGCCGGCATCGAGATCGCCACCGAGATCGCCCAGCGGCTGATCGGCGAGGGCGCGCCGTGCCTGCACTTCATCACGCTCAATTTCGCCAAGGCGACCAGCGAGGTACTGACCAACCTCGGTTACGGCGTCACGGCCGACCCGGTCGGCGTCTGAGTCCTCCCGCCGCTCTGAGCAGGGTGGGCGCTACGTGTGCGTCACCGGCTGCTCCGCGACGCGAACGGCGGCTGCCCGGCTCGGATGGCGCGTTCGAAGGTCGGTGCGGGCGAGCCACACCGGCGGGCACCGTGGTGGCGTCGGTGACCTCCGGCCCCGCGGGCCGGTGCGCACGAGGCCACGTATCGGCGCCGGGTCAGGCCGCGCGGGCCGCACGCAGCCCCCATGCCTCGGCGAGCAACCGATGCGATTCCAATCGATCGGCGTGCCGATGGGTGATCGTGGTCACCAGCAGTTCGTCCGCTCCGCTGACGCGTTGCAGCGCGGATAGCCGCTCCACGACGGTGCCCGGTGACCCCACGAACTGGGTGGCGAGGCGATCGTCGACCAGGCGCCGCTGCTCCGCGGTGAGCGGTGCGACGGTCGCCGGATCGGGATAGTCGGCCGCGCCCGCGCCGCTGCGGATGCTGTGCACCCAGTGGCCGTAGCTCGCGGACAGCCGCCGTGCGGTCGCGTCGTCGGGGGCCACGACCACATCGGCGGAGATCACCACGTACGGCTCGGCCAGCTCGGCGGACGGGCGAAACGCCGCGCGATACGCCTCGATCGCGTCCAGTGCGGTGCCCGGCGAGACGTGATAGGCCGCGGCGAACGGCAACCCCAGCCGTCCCGCCAGTTCCGCGCTCTCGCCCGCGGTGCTGCCGAACAGCCACAATCGCACCCGCGCGCCCTCGCCGGGAACCGCGTGCAGCGCAACGCCTTCCGGGCTGACGAAGGTGCCGTCCAGCAGGGCGCGCACCTCGTCGACCTGCTCGGCGAAGTCCAGCGGCTGGGCGCCTTGTTGCTGGAGCGCGCCCACCGCGGCGACGAACTTGGACCGGTCCAGGATGCGGCCAGGGTCGAACGGCGGTGGAACGACCACGCCGTCCCGGACCTCGGTGCGCCCGGTTACGGTGTCGACCACCGGCTTGCCGCGCGTGGGTCGCGCGGCTTCCGCCCCGAACTGGCCGCGCCGATGACCCGACCGGCCCAGACCCAGGTCCAGCCGGTCCGGGTACAGCGCGTCGATCGTGCCGAACGCCTCCACGATCGAGGCCGAGGTGTGATGACCCACCTGCACCGCCGCCGAACCCACCCGGATGCGATCGGTGGCCGCCGCGACCAACCCGATCAGGGTGATCGAGGAGGAACTGGCCACCGAGACGAAGTGGTGTTCGGCCAGCCAATACCGGTGATAGCCCCACTGTTCGGCGTGCTGGGCCAGATCGACGGTGTTGCGCAGCGCCTGCTGCGCCGTCGAGCCCGCGCTGATCGGGGACAGGTCGAGGATCGAGAGGGGAACGAACCGGCCGCTCATGCCGCACGTCCCTGCCGCGGATCCTGCTCGCCCGCCTCGATGGCCACGCGCAGCCGGTTCTGCGCGGGCGCTACCGGGCAGGTCGCGAAATCGGTGAAGGCGCATGGCAGATTCGCCGCGCGGTTGAAGTCCAGCACCACTGTGCCGTCCGCCTCCGGTGTGCCCACGGTCAGCGAGCGCGCCGCCGGGTAGGTCGTCACACCGCTCGTCGCGTCGGTGAACAACACCCGCAGGTTGTCCCGGTCGCCGAACGCGACGACGCGTTCGGTCACCTCGCCGATGCGGAATTCGATGGTGCCCGCGGCGCTGTGGTGGTGCTCGAGGCCCTCGATCACGGCGCCGGTGATCACGGTCCGCTGCTGCTCGAACGGCGTGAAGCGCCCGGAGACCACCCAGCGCGGATCGGGCCGGTAGGCCGGGATGCCGTCGAAGGTCAACAGGGCGGGCGAGGCGGGGTCGTGCACCCGGACGGCGTAGCGACCCGTGCGACGGATCACCTCGAGCACCCGCCGCTCCTGCCGGACATGCAGGCCGGGCGCCCCTTCCGCGGGCGTGACGATCTGTACGCCCGCGATGCCGAGCCCGTCGTATTCCAGCCGGTCGGCGGGCTGGGCGGTGATGAACACCTTCTCGTCGGTGACCCACCAGGTGCCGGGCACGTCCAGCAGCCGTTCGGGGCGGTCGGTGAGCCAGTGCAGCCCGGTCAGGCCGAGGAAGCCGAGCGGGTCGCGCAGTTGGTCTTCCCGCGCGTGGTGCCAGTGCGCCCACTCGGTCTCGAAAACGGTGGTGATGCTCGTGGTCATGACGCTTTGGCTCCTTCGTGGGCGGTGGTGCGACGGTGGGGATGGCGCAGGCCGAGGTGGTCGCGCAAGGTGGCTCCGGCGTACTCGGTGCGGAAGCTGCCGCGTTCCTGGAGTTCCGGGACGACCCGGTCGACGAATTCGTCCAGGCCGTGCGGGGTGAGGTGCGGGACGAGGATGAATCCGTCCGCGGCGTCGGACTGCACGTAGGTGTCGATCTGCTCGGCGACCGCCGCCGGCGTGCCGACGAACTGCTGGCGCGCGGTGACCTCGATGATCAACTCCCGGATGCTGAGCCCTTCGGCTTCGGCTCTGGCCCGCCAGGCTTCGGCGACCGCGCGGGGATCCTTGGCGTGGCGCACGCGGCCGCGGGTGATGTTCGCGTCGTCGACGGGCTCGACGTCGGGCAGCGGTCCGTCCGGGTCGTAGCCGGACAGATCCCGGCCCCAGACCTGTTCGAGGAAGGCGATCGCGGTCTGCGGGCCGACTTGCTGGAGGCGGATGTGCCTGGCGCGTTCCTGTGCCTCGGCCTCGGTGTCGCCGAGGACGAAAGTGGCGGCGGGGAGGATCTTCAACTCGTCCGGGGTGCGACCGTATTTGGCCAGGCGGCCCTTCACGTCCGCGTAGAAACGCTGCCCGTCCTCGAGGGTGCCGTGGCCGGTGAAGATCGCGTCGGCCGTGGCCGCGCCGAATTCCCGGCCGTCGTCGGAGTCGCCCGCCTGCAACAGCACCGGGTGGCCCTGCGGGCTCGGCGGCAGCACGAATCGGGCGGCGATGTCGAACTGTGTTCCGCGATGGCGGGTTTCGGGGACTTCCCGGGCGAACACTCCGGCCTCCCGGTCGACGACCAGGGAGTCCGCGGCCCAGCTGTCCCACAGCGCCCGGGTCACCTCGACGGTCTCGGCCGCTCGCTGGTAGCGCTTGCTGTGCTCGAGATAGCCGCCGCGCCGGAAGTTCTCGCCGGTGAAGGCGTCGGAGGAGGTGACGACGTTCCAGGCCGCACGCCCGCCGGAGAGGTGGTCGAGCGAGGCGAATTGCTTGGCCAGCTCGAACGGTTCGTTGTAGGTGCTGTTGATAGTGCCCGCCAGCCCGAGCTTCTCGGTCACCGCGGCCAGCGCGTTGAGCACGGTGAAGGTGTCCGGCCTGCCCACGACGTCGAGATCGTGGATGCGCCCGCGGTGTTCGCGCAGCCGCAGCCCTTCGGCGAGGAAGAAGAAGTCGAACAGGCCGCGCTCGGCGGTGCGCGCCAGATGCTCGAACGACGCGAAATCGATCTGGCTGCCCGACTCGGGGTCGCTCCAGACGGTGGTGTTGTTCACGCCCGGGAAGTGGGCGGCGAGATGGACGGGCTTGCGAGGCTTGTTGGTCACGACGGCGGCCCTTCCGTGCTGGTGGCGTAGCGGCCGGCCGGCCGGGGCAGACCGAGACGAGCACGTAATGTGCTGGTGGACAGAGGCTTCTGATCGAGCGCGGACAGTTGGCGTACGGCGGCGGGGAGCGCGAGAGGCCGCAGGACGACGCCGTCGGCGGCCTCGGCGCTGTCCACGGCCGCGAGCACCTCGCGCAGTGTCTCGGCGGTCCCGAGGTGGCGCAGGGTGCTGGGTGCGGGGGCGACAACCGGGTCGGCCCAGCTGTCGAGGGTGCGCAGTTCCGCGTGTGCCGCGTCCGTGGAGTCCGCCAGATGGATGTCGAGATCCAGCAGCACGTGCACGCTGTCGGGATCGCGTCCCGCGGCCGCCAGCGCCGCACGCAACCCGGTGCGCCGTGCTCGCGCCGCGTCGAGATCGTCCGCGCTGATCCGAATCAGGTCGGCGCGGCGCAGCGCGACCTCGGCATCGGCCGCGCCGTCGGCGCGCACCGCGACGATCGGGCGGCCCTGGGGCGAGCGCGGGGTGATCGAGGGCCCCTTCACCGCGAAGTTGTCTCCGATGAAGTCGATGTAGTGCAACTTGTCCCGGTCGATGAAGCGGCCGGTCGAGACGTCACGGATCTCCGCGTCGTCCTCCCAGCTGTCCCACAGCCGGGTGACGACCTCGATCGCCTCGTCGGCCTCGTGCCACAGCGCGGGCGCGGCCTGCGCCGGTTTGCGCCCGAACGCCCGCGCCTGCTCGTCTCCTTCGGAGACGGTGACCTCCCAGCCCGCCCGGCCGAGCGCGGCGAAGTCCAAGCTCTGGATCGCCTTGGCCAGATGGAACGGTTCGGTGTGGGTGACCGGCGCCTGGGGGATCAATCCGACGCGGTGTGTGGCGGCGGCGACGCGGGCGGCGATCGCGACCGCGTCCAGCCTGCCGCGGGTGGTGCCGGGGCCGCCGGGCTGCAAGCCGAACGAGTCGGGCAGGAATACCGCGTCGAGACCTGCCTGTTCGGCCGCGACGATCACCTCGACCCAGTACCGCCCGGTGAACAGGTCCTCCGCGCGCGAGTCGGCACGCCGCCAGGACGCGGGGTGCGCGCCGGTCCCCGCCGCTTCGACGGCGAGGAAGAAGCCGGAGTGCGCCATCAGGCCGTGCCCTCCGCGTCGATCTGCTGCCGCAGCGCCGGGTGGGTCCCGGATCCGGCGACATCGGGTCCCAGCAACAACGCCTGCTGCCACAGTGCGGCGCGCATGCCACGCGAGGACCGGACCGCGCGACGGTCGCGCTCGGCGCGGACCGGGGCGACGGCGTGCACGCGAGGGTTGCCGGAGGTATCGGCGGCACGCGGGGCACGCAGGCGGGTGCGCCACCAGCGGGCCGGATCGATTGCGAAGGCGGCCGGGATGTCCGGCGCGGCGGGCGGTTCGGCGTCGGTGGCGGCCGGTTTCCGGTTGAAGGCGGAATACACCATCAGGGCGATCCTTTTCGGTCGGTGCCACCACGGCTTGTGACCGGTGGTGGGCTCCGGTGAGCGGGGAGGGGTGATTGCGCAGGACGCGACGGCGGGTTCCGGGCGGCTGCGGCACGGGGTCCAGCGCTGCCGCTTGAGCACGCGGCTGTGGCGGTAGGTCGGCCCCGGCATCACGACACGGCTTTCGCGACGGCGGGTGCCGGAATGGCCGACAACAGCTCGCGGGTGTACTCGTGCCGGGGATTGCCGAATATCTCCGCGGTGCGGCCGGTTTCGACGATGCGGCCGTGCCGCAGCACCGCGACGTGGTCGCTGATGCGGCGCACCACCGCCAGATCGTGCGAGATGAACAGGTAGCTCAGCGACAGCTCGGCTTGCAGGCGGTCCAGTAGTTCGAGGATCTGCGCCTGCACCGAGGCGTCCAGCGCGGAGACCGGTTCGTCGAGCACCAGCAACTCCGGATGCAGTGCCAGTGCCCTGGCGATGGCGACGCGCTGACGCTGTCCGCCGGACAGCTCGGCAGGCCTGCGCTCGGCGTAGCCGGAAGGGAGCGCGACTTGCGTGAGCAACTCCGCCACCCGGTCGCGCCGCTGTGCGCGGTTCCCGATCCCGAACGCGCGCAATGGTTCTTCGATGATCGCGCCCACCCGCCAGCGTGGGTCCAGTGAGGCGTAGGGGTTCTGATACACCACCTGGAAGCGCTTGCGCAGCGCGCGCAGTCGCGACCCGCGGGCCTTCGACAGCGGCTGCCCGTCGAAGGTGACCTCGCCGCGATCGGCTTCGGTGAGCCGCAACGCGATCCGCGCGGTAGTGGACTTGCCCGATCCGGATTCGCCGACCAGCGACAGGGTCTCGCCGCGGCCGAGTTCGAAGCCGACCCCGGCCACCGCGGTCACGCTGTCGCCTCCGTGTGCCCGGAAGGTCTTGTGCACCTCGCGCAAGACCAGCAGCGGCTCGCCGTCGCGTGGCTTGGGCTCGCGGTAGCCACCGGGCGGAGCGAGGCCGGGCGATGCGGCGAGCAGACGCTTGGTGTACGGGTGGCGCGGCGCGGCCAGCAGTCCGGCGGTCGGACCGCTCTCCACCACCTCGCCGCCGTTGAGCACGACGAGCCGATCGGCGCGTTCGGCGGCGACGGCCAGATCGTGGGTGATCAGCAGCACCGCCGTGCCGCGCGCCGCGATCTGCTCGGCGAGCCGGTCGAGTACCCGGCGCGCGACGGTCGCGTCGAGCGCGCTGGTCGGTTCGTCGGCGATGACCAGGTCCGGTGCGCAGGCCAGCGCCGCGGCGATCAGTACCCGCTGGCGCTGCCCGCCGGACAGCTCGTGCGGGTACTGACCGGCCCGCAGCTGCGGCCGATCCAGTCCGGCGTCGGCCAGCAGGTCGATCGCCCGCGCCCGCGCGGCCTTGCGGTCGGCCATCCCGTGCACCAGCAGTGCTTCGGCCACTTGGTCGCCGACGCGCCGGACGGGGTTCAGCGACAGCCCTGGGTCCTGCGGGACGAAACCGATGCGAGCTCCGCGCAGCCGTCGCAGGGCGCGTTCGGATCCGGTGTCGACCAGGGCGCCGTCGAAGGTCACGGTCCCCTCGGTGATCTCGGCGTTCGCCCCGAGCAGGCCGATCACGGCGTGGGCGAGCGTGGACTTGCCTGAGCCGGATTCGCCGACCAGCGCCACCACCTCGCCGCGGGCCACGGTGAGCGACACACCGTCCAACGCGGTGGCCGCGCCGGTCCGGGACCGGTAACGAACTCGCAGGTCCTCGACGTGCAGCAGCGGAGCTGCCGGGGCGTTCACGCGTGTTCTCCCTTCCCGATCGCGCGTCCGAGGCGCTGGGCGGCGAGCACGACGGCGATGATGACGAACCCGGGCAGGGTGGTCATCCACCACGCGGTCGCGAGGTAGTTGCGGCCTTCCGAGATCAGCGTGCCCCATTCGGGGGTCGGTGGCTTCGCGCCGTAACCGAGGAAGCTCAGCGCCGACACGGCCAGCACCGCCATGCCGAATTCGACCGCGGCCAAGGCGAGTACGGGCTGGTAGGAATTGGGCAGCACGTGCCTGGCCAGTACCGTGTACCAGCGCACACCCGCGGCGTTGGCCGCCTCCACGTACACCGCCTGCCGGACCCGCAGCACTTCCGATCGCATCACCCGCGCGAAGTTGGCCACCAGCGAAACACCCACCGCGATCGCCACGTTGCCGGTGCCGAAGCCGAGCGCGGTGACCAGCGCGAGCGACAACAGCAGCGCGGGCACCGACAGCAGCACATCGACCAGCCGCATGACGACGGCGTCGACCACGCCGCCGATCGCGCCGGACAGTAGCCCGAGCAGCGACCCGGCGACGAGTGCGATGCCGACGGCGGCCAGAGTGGCGGTCAGCGAGAGACCGGCGCCGTGCACCGTTCGGGTGTAGAGATCGCGCCCGAGATTGTCGGTGCCGAACCAGTGCGCGGCACTGGGGCCCTGGAATTTCTGGGCGGGCACGCCGGTCAGCGGGTCGCCGCCGGCGAAGACCGACGGCGCCAGCGCCCATCCCACGGCGAGCAGTGCGACCGCGCCCGCGACCAGCAGTCCGGCATTGCCGCGCAGCCACTCCCAGCTCACGGCCGGGCGCCGCAGCCAGGGCAGCACCGCTGCGCGTCCGTCTTCGATGACGTCAACCACGAGTTTTCACCTCCTCGGCCGGCGGCGCGCCGAGCGCGAGTCCGGCGGCGGTACGAATGACGTAAGCGGCTTCAGGCACGGATGATCGCCTCCTCGGCGGCGTCGACGGCGGTCTGCTCGGACCGGCTGCCCACGGCGCGGGAGCGGGCGGCGATGCGCGGATCGAGCAGCGGATACAGCAGATCCACCGCGAGATTGACGCTGACGAACACCACCGAGGTGAGCAGCACGATGCCCTGCACCACCGGGATGTCCTGCGCCAGCACCGCGGTCTGGGTCAGCCGCCCGACGCCTTGGCGGGCGAAAACCGTCTCCACCACCACCGATCCGGCGAGCATGTTGCCCACCAGCACTCCCGCGATGGTGAACGCGGGCACACTGGCCGGGCGCAGCACGTGCGTGCGCTGCACCCACCAGCGTGATCCGCCCTTGGCCAGGGCCACGTCGACGAACGGCTGACGCCAGGTCGTCTCCAGCCCGGCGGTGAGCACCTGCGCGATGACCGCGCCGATCGGCAGCGCCAGGGTGAGCGCGGGCAGCACCGTGCCCGCGAACCCGTGCCCGCCGAACGCGGGCGCCAGCCGCAGCTGGAACGAGAACACCTGCAGCAGCAGCAGTCCGGTCCAGAAGGTGGGCACCGAGACACCCAGCGACGGCAGCGCGGCCAAGGCGTTGCGCAGCCACGGCCGACGGCTCTGAGACGCCGCGAACGCCAGCGCGACGCCACCGATGACCGCGAAGAACAGCGCGGTGCCGGTCAATGCGAGCGTGGCGGGCAGCGCGTCACCGATCGCGCCCGTGACCGGCTGCCCGGTGGCGATGGAGTGCCCGAGATCGCCGCGCACGGCATGCCCGAGCGCGGTCCAATACTGCTCCCACAGCGGCCGATCCAGCCCGTAGCGGGCCTGCAATTCGGCGATGGCGGCCTTGTCCACCGGCGTGCCCGAGCCGCCGCCGTCGGCCGCGATCGAGACCGGGTCGGCGGGCAGCAGGTACAGCACCACGAACGACAGCGTGAACGCCGCCCACAGCACCCAGATCGCCTGCAATGCCCGCAGGACCAGATAGCGCGCCACGACTATCGTCCGCTCAGCCAGGTGTCGAAGAACTGCAACCGCGCCGAGGCCTCGAACTTCAGATCCTGCGTGTTCGCACCCGCCCCGATCGCCTGGGACAGCTCGACGGTCGGGATCAGCAGCCCGGCGTCGAGCACCTGCTCCTGCGCGGTTCGGATGAGCCCGTTGCGGGTCGGAGTGTCGAGGGTGGCAACCTGTCCGTTCAGTGCGTCGTCCAAGGAGGGGATGGGGCCGCGGGAATTGAGATTGCGCCCTTCCAGACCGAAGGAGGTGCGCAGGATGTCGCCGTCGGCGCGGGTGGTGTTGCCGTAGAAGGTGTCGAAGTCCTTGGTGTTCTGCCGTGCCGTGGTCTCCGCCACCGACACCAGGTCCAGTTTCAGCTCGACGCCGACCTGCCGCAGCTGCTGCTGCACCAGTTCGAGGATCGCCTGGTTGCCCGCGAAGACCTGGCTGAACAGCACCGAGAACGTCAACCGCGCACCGTTGTTCGTCCGGATGCCGTCCGGGCCGGGCGCCCAGCCGGCCTGGTCGAGGATGGTGCGCGCCTTCGCCGGGTCGTGGGCCAGGCGCGTCGACAGGTCGGTGTAACCGGGTGTGGTGCTGGCCAGCGTGCTGGTGGCGGGCTTGAACTTCGGGCCGAGCACGGTGTCCACCAGTTGCCTGCGATCGAGGGCGGGCAGCAGCGCCCGGCGCACCGCCGGATCGCGCAGCGGTCCGCGGGTGACGTTCACCTGCAAGCCGAACGGCACACCAGGGTTGGCGGTGCTGAGCACCCGGCCGCCCGCCGCCTCGATCTGCGGAGCGTCCTGCGGCAGCGCGTCGCTGATCGCGTCCAGCTGTCCGGAGGCGAGACTGCCGGTGCGCACGCCGGATTCGGGCACCACGGTGAACTCGATCTTGTCCAGGTAGGCCTCGCCGCGATGGGCGAACACCGCCGAACCCCAGTGGTAGCCGGTGCGCTTGGCCAGCGTCGCGGACGAGTCCTGGCGATAGGCCGCGTAGGTGAACGGCCCGCTGCCGACGTTGTCGCCGAGGCAGCGCTGCTCGGCCGGCTTCGCCGTGGTCGCGTCGGCCAGGATGCCGAGCTGGGCGGTCGAGGACGCCTGTAGGAATTGGGCGTTGGGTTTGCTGAACTCGACCCGTGCGGTGAGCCGGTCGACGGCGGTGGTGCCCACGTAGCCGGTGAGGTAGCTGCTGCCCAAGGGCGCCTTGCCCGAGCCGAGCTGCACGACCGAATCGAACGTGTTGCGCACCGAGTCGGCGGTGAGCGGCGTGCCGTCGCTGAAGGTGACGCCGTCGACGAGGCGGAAGGTGAAGACCTTCGCGTCGGGGGTCGCCTCCCAGCTCTGCGCCAGCCACGGCTTCAGCTCGCCGGTGGTCGGATCCTGGTCGGTCAGCGAATCCACGATCTGCCGGGCCACGTACAACGTCTGGTTGGTGCCTGCCTGGGCCGGGTCCGAGCAGGTCGGCGCCTGGGACAGGCCGTAGCGCAGGGTGCCGCCCGGACGGGGCGGGCCCGCGTCGCCGCCGGGCGCGGCCGAA
This sequence comes from Nocardia sp. NPDC057455, assembly GCF_042802775.1. Lineage (NCBI taxonomy): Bacteria > Bacillati > Actinomycetota > Actinomycetes > Mycobacteriales > Nocardiaceae > Nocardia > Nocardia sp. NPDC057455. The sequence goes on from NZ_JBHVDM010000095.1 coordinate 17,456, forward strand.
TCACTGCCGCAGGCGGCCACGGTGGTGGCCGCGGCGAGCGCGCCGGCCAGCGCGACGATTCGGTGACGGGTTCGGATCACGAGGCGACTCCAGATACGTCGAGGCGGGCGAGCTGCTCGCGCGGGTGGGGAAAGGCATCGGCGACACCGATCGCCAACGGTCGGCCGGGCATACGGCGGCACTGCTGCGTCATCGGCTCAGCGCTTCTCGGGCAGGCCGGGTGGATTGATTCGAGATTCGGTGACCGCTTCGTTGCGCAGGCCCCAGCGGTCGATCACCTGCTGGTAGGCGCCGTGCTCTAGGGGCGTAGGCCAGCGCGTGCTGCACGGCGGTGATCAGCCCGTTGTCCTTCTTGGTGAGCACCGCGATCTCACCTTGCAGCGCCTCGCCCGCACCGGAGAAGGTGCCCACGATCTTGGTCTGCTTCGCGGTGGCCGCGTGGTAGATCGCGGTCGGGTTGGGGCCGAGATAGCCGTCCAGCCGCTGTGAGGCCAGCGCCAGGTAGTAGTCGGTGACCTGCTGGAAGTAGGCGATGTCGATCGGCGCCAGCCCGTCGGCCCGGTTCTGCTCGTTCCACTTGACCAGCAGTTGCAACTGATTGGTGCCGCTGCCGACGCCGTTCGACAGCCGGGCGACCGCGAGCGCGGTGCCGAGCAGAAAGCCCAGCGCCGTGCCCCAGATGGTCAGCTCCACGGTGACCCGCAACGCCGACAGCACCGAATTCGCGGTGACGTATCGCGCGAACGTCGGCCAGTCCCAGCCCGGATTGGTCGCCAGCCCGTGCACGAACTGGGCGAGCAGGATCAGTGCGGCGGCACCGACCACCCAGCGCCAGGGATGCCGGGTCTCGGCCACAGGCGGCGTCGTGCCGGAATCGGCGGATTCCGGCGCGGGGGCGAGTGCGCCGGTCGGGACCGGTTCACGCGGCGCGACGGTTTCGGGTGCGGCGGCGTCGGGTGCGGTGGACGCACTCATGACGGGTCCTCGATGATCACTTCGATTCCTCCATCGGTCCCGGCGGAAGCACCCGCACCCGGTGGCCGGGGGGTTGCTGCGACGTCGACGAGCCAGGTCTCTCGGTCGCTCTGGATGGTTGGCGCCGACCCCCTGTCAACCGATGTCAGGGGCAAGCCGAATCATGATGCCCAGCAGGAGAAGGCTGGAACAAGAGAAGTAATCACCGTGAGCGTAGATCTTGTCTACGCGGATAGATCGGGTTCTTGTAGTAACCAGGCGTGCGCTGCTGCGCTGCTGTGCCGAGGGCGGTGCGAGCCTGTCACGTCCTCGCGGATGGGCGTTCGCGCCGTATACCGGCGGCCGGATGCAGCATACGACTATCGCCAGGGCTGGAAACGCGAGTCGGCCACGCGGAGGCCAGTTTCGGGCAAACAAGACTCGCCATGAAATTGCTGTACGCAATCTGTGCTGTTGGAGCCGTTTGCCGGAGTACTGTGCCCCTCGATCGTTCCGCCGATGAGGAGGATAAGTGACCATATTGCGCCGTCTGACCCAGTTGTCCGCTGTCGCGACCGGTTCGGTCGCCCTCGTGCTCGCCGGGCCGGGTGCCGCGTTCGCGGCTCCGGAGGCCACGATTCCCGCGTTCTCCGATCTTTCCGCGCCGATCGCCGCCCCCGGTGACCTGTTCGGCGCTTACCAAACCGCGCTCGACGCGCTGCGCGCGCTCGGTATCCAGCCGTTCGCGTACCCGAGCGCGTCGGCGTTCTGCCTCGACAACACCACCGCCGGTCTGGCGCCCGCGGTGGCGGGCGCCATTCCCGGGCCGTGGCCGAAGAACACCGTGCAGCTTCCCGGCCTGGACCTCAGCGCCGTCAAGGCCGGGCAGGCCATGTTCACCTTCGTGCCCTACGGCCTCGGACCGGACGGCGCGAATACCGCGGGGATGCAGGTGGCCTGGCTCAACCTGAGCAACGGACGCAGCGGAACGGCCGCCATGGGTCCGCTGCCCGAAGTCGCCCGCGCGATGATCCCCGCGGCCGTTCCAGCGGACCTGCGGGCCGGTGCCGAGCAGGCGATCCGCGACTTCCTCTTCGCGGCCCTTCCGATGGGCGGGGTGCGCGCGGTCCCGGTGGACACCGGCAAGGGCACCGTTCTCGCCGCGGTGTTCGGCACGGTCCAGAACGGCGCCAAGTCCTGCTTCTTCCTGCCGACGGTCGGAATCACCGCGGTCCCATGATGTCGCGGCCGTCGCGGCGCGGTGCCGTTCCGGTGAGCGAGCGCCCCTTCCAGTGCGCCGTGCCGCGGCGGCGGGCCCGGTGGGAACGCGCCCACAGCAGCAGATACGCCGCCACCGACACCGGATGCGCGAGGGCGGCCAGCACATCCGAGCGTCCCAGCGGGCCGCCGGTTTCGGTCGAGCGGGCCAGCAGTCGCCCGGCGACGGCGGCGAGCCAGCCGATCGCGCCCGTCCGGCGAACCGCGCCCCGGCCGAGCACCGCGGCCACGGGTGGTACCCAATAGGCAAAGGCGGCAACAGATCCCACCGCCGCTCCGCCCGTGACCGTGCCGTCGTAGGCCGACCAAAGCCAGCGAGTGTAGCCCGCGTCCAGTTCGGCGGCGCCGCGATACATCCTGGTGCGGGCCAGCTCTCCCGCGGCCACCAGAACGGTGGCGTGACCGGCTCGCCGCAACGTGCGGGCGATGTCGAGGTCCTCGGTGACGCTCCCGGCCACGGCCGTGTGGCCGCCGACCGCACGGTACGCGGCATTGTCGAACACGAGGAACTGGCCGCAGGCCACCGCCGTAGCGGGCCGCAGACTTCGTTCGGCCACGCCGATCGGCAGTGTCGAAGCCCACGACCAGCACAGCAGGGGCTGCACCACGGCCTCCGCCACGGAATCGGCCACTTGCAGGGGCCACGGCGAGACCAGCGCGGCTCCACGTCTGCGCAGCGCGCCGACCGCCGCGGCGAGCGCGGTCGGGGCCAGCCGCACGTCGGCGTCCAGGAAGATCAGCACCGGCGTCGACACCTCCTCCGCCAGCCGGACACAGGCGGCGGCCTTCCCGGTCCAGCCGGCGACCGGATCGGACTCGGTGCGCAGCAGGGTGAAACGCGGGTCGTCGCCGATCGCCGCTCGGGCGGCAGCGCCGGTGTCGTCGGTGGACGCGTCGTCCAGGATGCGTACCACCAGGCGCGCAACGCCGACCTGGGCGCGCAGGTCGCTGATCAGGGCGGGTAGCCGGTCGGCCTCGTTGCGCGCCGGGACGCAGACGGTGACCGGTTCGATCACCGTCGTGGGGGCGTTCGTCAACCGGTGCACGGTGATCCGGTTGTATAGCGCGATGCCCGCGCCGAGCGCCGCCACCGCGGTGGCGAAGGTCGGCAGGATCGAGTTCGCGCGCAACGTCTTCGGCAGGTCGGCACTCACCATGCGGGCCACGCTATCGCGGCGCACCGGCCTGCCGCTCAGCGATTCTGCGTCACCGAGCGCCACCAGCGGTTCAGGGAGAAGCCGACTTCCGGCGCGCCGGGCGGTGCGGGATTGCGGTCCATGTACGCCATCGCCGCGACGATGGCGGCCACCGCGAGCGTGATGCCGCCCGCGATGCCCGCCCAGCCCGCGAACGAGCGGGTGTTCGGGTCGGCGTAGCTGACCTCGGCCTGCGGCCTGGAGACTTCGCCGGGCGGCAGTTTCCAGGAGACGACGTTGTCGCCCTCGCGGCTGCCGTTGGTCTTGGCGACGCGGGCCGGGAACGCGATGGTCAACTGCACGTCCGAGCCGTGCGGCGGCAGAGATTTCAGATCGACCCGCCCGCTCAGGCTGACCAGGTCGCCGGTGCGCTGGAACTGCAACTGGAACATGCCCTGGGTCTGCTCGGACAGCTGGCCGAGCTGCTGCACATCACCGAAGGACAGGTCCTCGAAGAACACCTGGCTGCCGGTGTAGCCGTCCTGGGCGTACGGCTCCACCCGCAACTTGGCCGCCAGCGTCTCGGGCGCCTTCAACTGCGGGCCCTTGTCCCCGGCATCGGCGGGCACCACGGCGGCGACGATCCGGCCGGACACCCGGTCGTTGGACGAGACTCCCATCGAGACCTGCACCCGCAGGCAGCCCGCGAGCATCGGCACCAGCATCGCCGCGAGCAGGACCACCGACGCGACACGCACGCCGCGGCGTGGGGCCCGCCGCTGCGGGAGGTCCGGGGCATCGGGCTTCGTGAGGACGGGACTCGGCTGCACGGGTGACATCGTGCCAGGCCGACGGCCCGGAATGAAACGCGACAGTCGCAGCGCGCGTCGGCGCGCCGGGCACGGAATGCGGCTCCGGGTCAGCGGCGCGCGCGAGCCAGGGCGACCAGCAGGGGAACGCCCAGCAGGCCCATACCGGCGAACCCGTATCCGGCGGAAGACGGAAGATCGAGGAACACCGCGTGGGCCAGCGCCGACCCGAGCCAGGTCCACAGGAACAAGGCCACCGGAACGACGAGCGCGATCGCGCGGCCGTACGTCCGCGGCGGCCGCACCGGAGCCGGCGCCGCGAGCTCCCAGACGGCGAGCACCGCACCCATCACGAGCGCGACGCCGAACCAGCCCAGATAGTTCGTCAGCGGGATCCAGTCCAGCCCGGGTAGTCCGGAGCGGGTGTCACACCAGGTCCACTGTCCGTCGGCCACCATCTGCGGATCGAGGAACAGATCCCAGCCCACCGCGCCGGCCGCCGTCCATACGATTCGGGCGACCGTGTGCCGCGCGAGCATTCCGGCCGCCACCCACACCGGATACATCCCGCCGGTCCAGGCCAGCGGGATGATCAACGGCACCTCGAGCAAGGCCGGTCCGAGCCGGTCGGTCGCGTACTCGTAGCAGCCGAACGGTATGCCGGTCGCGGTACCGATCACCTCGGCCGTGAGCCCGATGCCGGAGACGATGGTCAGAAAGCCGACGGCATAGCGCAATCCTCTGGTCGCCGACGCGTGCGCCAGCGCGGCGCCGGTGGAGAGCAGGACGATGGCGACGGTGACATGGTCGCGCGCACCGCCCGTGGTCAGCGGATATCCGATCTGCGCGACGATCGTCAGCGGCACGAGGACGGCGGGCAGGAGAAGTTTTTTCGGGCGATACCGGGACAGCGGGTCCGCGGAGTGTTCGGGCGCGGTGCCTTCCGCCGGGGCATGCGGCCGGTCGCCCGCGTCCGTCATCGTCGTAGCCACCGGGACAGCCCGCGCCGGTGCAGGTCGCGTAGCGCGAGGGCGGCGGCCGTGCGGCCGCTGGCGCCGGAGACGCCGCCGCCGGGATGGGTGGACGCGCCCGTCAGATACAGCCCCCGCGCACCGGGCACCCGCTGCCCCGCCAGCTCGGGCAGCGGTCGCCACAGCATCATCTGGTCCAGCGACATCTCCACGTGCATGACGTTGCCGCCGACGAGCCCCAGTTCGCGCTCCAGGTCCACCGGCGTCTGCACGTACCTGTGCAGCACCGTCTCCGCGAAACCGGGTGCGTACGAATCCACTTCGGTGATGATCCGGTCGCCCTCCTGCCGCGCGAGGTCGGCCCAGTCGGCGCCGGAGGCAAGGCGGTACGGGTGCCACTGCGCCCACAGCGACAGCTGATGCTCACCGGGCGGCGCGATGGTCGGGTCGAGAGCGCTGAAGCTCATGGCCAGGACCACCGGTCGTGGCGGTAGGTCCCCGGCCAGGGCCGCACCGTGCGCCCGGCGCAGCTGCGCGCGGTCGGACACCAGGAATTGCAGGCCGTGAGCGGAATGATCGACCGGGCTGCCGGAGTAGCGGGGCAGCGCCGACGTGGCGGCTCGCACCACCATCCCGATCCCGGGACCGACGCGGATGCGCCTGCGCCAGTCGTCGAGCACCGCGCCGTCGAAGCCACCCTCGCGGAGCAGCTCCAGCGTGGTCAGCACATGGCAGCCCGCGATCACCATGTCCGCGCGCAGGTCTCGGCCCGAAGCGGTGCGCACCCGCCAGCGGTCCCCGTCGCGGCGCAGCGCGGACGCCGCGTCACCCGCGGTCACCACCCCGCCGTCGGAGCGCAGCCGCGTCACCAAAGCCGTGGTCAGCGCCCCGCTGCCGCCGATCGCGCGCCCCGGCGGCAGGGTGTGCATGAGCGCGGCGAAGCCCACCATCGGCGCCGTGCCCGGCTCCGACATCGGCGGCCCGGACTGCGCGCCGAACCAGGCCAGCGACGCCTTCAACCGTTCGTCCTCGAAGCAGGCGTCCAGCAGCGCGTCGCCGGATTGCAGGAATTCGCGGGAGAGAGCGCTGCCGCCGTCTTTCGCCTCCAGTCCCCAGAACGATCGCATCAGCCGGCCCGGCGTCGGTCCGCCGCCGAAGGCCCGCATCACCCGGGCGCTGCGCGGACCCCACGTCCGCACGAACCCGCGGTAGGCGGCCGCGTCCCGCGGACCGCAAGCCGCCGCGATCGACGCGCAGGTCGCTTCCAGGTCGCGATGGAACACCATGGCCGGACGGCCCGCGTGCGCGGGCGTGAAACCCCAAGGATCGCAGTCGATGTATCGCAGGCCGTAGCGGTCGAGTTCGAGTTCCTCGACGATGCCGGTGTGGCGGATCATGATGTGCGCCGACGAGCCGCGGTCCACCCGATGTCCCGGGAATCGTTCGACCGTCGACACCGCGCCGCCGAGGACGTCGTCGCGTTCGAGCACTTCGACCTCGTGCCCGGCGCGGGCGAGATAACACGCGGCGACCAAGGCGTTGTGGCCCGAGCCGACGACGACCACCGTCACGTGACCCTCACAGCGGCAGCCGCCGGCCGAGGATCGCGAACGGACGGTTGTCGCCGGCGAACACGAAATTCCGGACCACGTCGGTGAATCCCTGCCTGCGGTACAGCCGCCAGGCGCGATTGTCCTCACCGGCGACCTCGGGCGTGGACAGCAGCACGGCGCGCTCGGTGCGGTCGCGCAGCAGCCGTTCCAGCAGTGTGCCGCCGATGCCGCGGCCCTGCGCGGCGGGATGCACATGCAGCTCGGTGAGCTCGAAGTAGTCCGAGAGCAATTCGCGCGCGGAGTGTTCCGGCCAGCCCGAGCGCCGCATTCCGCTGTGCACCTGCTGGTGCCACCACTGGTGGGCGGCGCCGCGATAGCCGTAAGCGATCGCCACGATCGGCGCGTGGCGCAGATCGATCCGGCCGGAGTCGTCGGGCAGCACCGCGGCGACCGCCTGCCAACCGGGCCGGGTGGTGTGCTCGGTCCACATCGGCGCGCGATGGTTCTCGGTCCCGCGCGGATAGTCCATGGCGGCCACGTAGACCGCCAGCGCGTCGTGCAGCCGGGAGCGCAGAGCCGCCACCGAGAGATCGATGACGGCGGGCGCGGGAGTGTGATTGGGCTTGAGGGCGGTCATGGCTCTCGTCGGTCGCGCGGACGCGGAAGTTTGTCGGTGGGCGTCTCTATATTGAAGCTCAATTCAAACGTTCGAATACCTGTTCGGTCCGGGCAGTGCTGGAAAGCGGTGGGGTACCCCGCCTCCAGGACGGGATACGGGCCAAGGTACGCGATGGTGGAGGGACGGCGATGTCTGGTCGAGTGGAACATCCCGGCCGGCCCGGCCGGGCCGGCAAGCTGTTGGAGCGCGCGGACGGGTTGCTCATGCAGGCGGCTGGGGAACGGGATCCGCGGGAGCGGTTCCGCACCGCCTACCTGGCCGCGCTGCGCGGCGCGGGCGCGGTGATCGCGCTCACAGGCGCCGACGCCGCACCTCGGGCTCGCTCGCGCAACGCGTGGGTGCTGATGCAGCGCGCCGCGCCGGAATTCGTGATGTGGGCCGACTACTTCAGCGCGCGCTCGGAGATCCGGGCAGCGCTGGAGGCGGGGCTGGACCGGAATGTCGATGAACACGAGGCGGACGAGTTCTCTTCGCGGGTGGCGGCATTCCTCCACGACGTGGAGGATCTCCTCGCGGCGTCGGCTCGGTTGCGGCCCGCCCCGGGAGTAACCGGCGGCATGACCGCTTAGTTGTCGGCCTGAAGACGGCCTACGTCCGACTGCGCCCATAATCCGACTGCGCCCATAAGGTGGTCTGGCCCTGATCGAACTCGTATCATTGGTGACAGATGGCCGCCAAGGTCGGCTATCTGTCGCCTACCCGGAGGCGACAGCCACGTCCTAGTGCCGGGGGAGGTACCGTGCCACTCTCCGAGCACGAGCAGCGCATGCTCGAACAGATCGAGAGCGCTCTCTATGCTGAGGATCCCAAGTTCGCCTCGTCCGTTCGCGGCGGACGGCTACGTTCGACCTCGAGTCGTCGCAGACTCCAGGCCGCGGCGTTGTTCGTCCTCGGCCTCTTTCTCCTCGTCGCAGGCATCGCAGCGCCCGTGAAGCCCGGCGGCTTCCCGATCATCAGCCTGATCGGGTTCATCGTGATGTTCGGCGCAGGTGTCCTGCTGCTGCTCGGCACCTCCAAGCACGTCGCCAAGAGCGACCGGTCCGGCAGCCAAGCGTCCTCCGGTTCGGGCGGACGGGGCCGGCAGCGGAAATCGGGCGGTTTCTCCGAGCGCATGGAGGATCGCTTCCGGCGGCGGTTCGAGCAGGAATAGCTCGCCCGTAGCCTGACAACTTCAGCACAACCGGCGACGCCGCACCG
>NZ_JBHVDM010000096.1:0-25948 GCF_042802775.1 Nocardia sp. NPDC057455
GATCAATAACAGTCACGCCTTGTACTCGACCGGGAATTCCTTGATCCCGTTGAGCCAGCCCGAACGCAGCCGCTTCGCGTCGCCGATCTTGGTGATGTCGGGCAGGTGATCGGCGATGGCGTTGAAGATCAGGTCGATCTCCAGCCGGGCCAGGTTCGCCCCGATGCAGAAGTGCGCGCCGGTGCCGCCGAAAGCCAGGTGCGGGTTGTCCGTGCGCATGATGTCGAACTTCTCCGGGTGGTCGAAGACGTCCTCATCGAAGTTGGCCGCGCGGTACAGCATGACCACCCGTTGCCCCTTCTTGATCTGCACGCCGCCGAGTTCGGTGTCCTCCAGCGCGGTCCGCTGGAACGACGTGACCGGCGTGGCCCACCGGATGATCTCGTCGGCGGCCGTGGCGGGGCGTTCCTTCTTGAACAGCTCCCACTGGTCCGGATTCTCCAGGAATGCCATCATCCCGTGCGAGATGGCATTGCGGGTGGTCTCGTTGCCCGCGACCGCGAGCATGATCACGAAGAAGCCGAACTCCTCCTCGGTGAGCTTGTCACCGTCGACATCGGCCTCGATCAGCGTGGTGACGATGTCGTCGGCCGGGCATTGCTTGCGGGAGGCCGCCATCTGGTAGGCATAGCCCAGGATCTCGGCGGAAGCCGCGACCGGGTCGGCGGTGCTCTCCGGGTCGTCGTAGCCGGTCATGTCGTTGGACCAGGTGAAGACCTTCATCCGGTCTTCCTGCGGGACGCCGATCAGCTCGGCGATGGCCTGCAGCGGCAGTTCGCACGCGATCTGGGTGACGAAGTCTCCGGAACCCGCCTCGGCCGCCGCCTTCACGATGGATTCCGCGCGGGCCGACAGCTCCGCGCGCAAACCGTTGATGGCGCGCGGGGTGAAGCCGCGCGAGATGATCTTGCGCAGCTTGGTGTGCTCGGGCGCGTCCATGTTCAGCAGGACGATCCGCTGCAGCTCGATCTGCTCCCGGGCGATGTCGTCGTTGAACCGCGGAATGGCGGTGTTCTCGTAGCTGGAGAACACGTCGCTGCGCCGCGAAACCTCCTTGACGTCGGCATGCTTGCTCACCACCCAGAAGCCGTCATCGTGGAAGCCGCTGACGTCCGGCGACTGCGGATTCCACCAGATCGGCGCCGTCCGGCGCAGCTCGGCGAACTCTTCGACCGGAACACGCTCGGCGTAGATGTCCGGGTCCGTGACGTCGAACCCGTCCGGGAGATTCGGCCGGGCGTTCCGAGTGTCTACCACCAGATGTCTCCTTCGACAAACTGAAACACGTTCTATAATCATTGAAGCACAGGCGCGAGAATGAGGAAAGAAACCGGACAGATCCGCCCCTGACAAGTGCTATGAACGCGTTTCAGTTTTCTGTCCCATAAAGAGAGGTTGGACATGGGCACACCCGTGATCGTCGAGGCCGCACGCACTCCGATCGGCAAGCGCGGCGGCTGGCTGTCAGGGCTGCACGCCGCCGAACTGCTCGGCCTGGCCCAGCGCGGGCTGCTCGAGCGCACACACCTGGACCCGGCACAGGTCGAACAGGTCATCGGCGGCTGCGTCACCCAGGCGGGCGAGCAGTCCAACAACGTCACCCGGGTCGCCTGGCTGCACGCCGGCCTGCCGTGGCAGGTCGGCGCCACCACGATCGACACCCAGTGCGGATCGGCCCAGCAGGCCAACCATCTGATCGCGGGCCTGATCGCGGCCGACGCCATCGAGATCGGCATGGCCTGCGGCGTGGAGGCGATGAGCCGGGTTCCGCTGGGCGCCAACGTCGGCGAGAACGCCGGACCGCGCAGGCCCGCCTCGTGGAACATCGACCTGCCCAACCAGTTCGAGGCGGCGGAGCGAATCGCCAAGCGGCGCGGCATCACTCGCGCGGACGTGGACGCGTTCGGTGCGCGCTCGCAGCGCCTGGCGGGACAGGCATGGTCGGAAGGCCGGTTCGATCGCGAGGTGCTCACCGTCACCGCACCCGCCGTCGACAAGGAAGGCAATCTCACTGGCGAAAAGCTCGATGTGTCGCGCGATCAGGGCCTGCGCGAGACCACCGTCGAGGGCCTGGCGAAGCTGAAGCCGGTGCTGGAAGGCGGCGTGCACACCGCCGGTTCGTCCTCGCAGATCTCCGACGGCGCCGCCGCGGTACTGCTGATGGATGAAAAGGCCGCGCGACGAGCCGGTCTGCGGCCACGAGCGCGGATCGTCACCCAGGCGGTCGTCGGCGCGGAGCCGGAGTTCCACCTCGACGGCCCGGTGCAGGCGTGCAGCAGGCTGCTGGAGCGGTCCGGCATGAGCATCGGCGACATCGACCTTTTCGAGATCAATGAAGCGTTCGCCTCGGTCGCACTCTCCTGGGCATCTGTACACCATCCCGACATGGACCGGGTTAATGTCAACGGCGGCGCCATCGCGCTCGGACATCCGGTCGGCTCGACCGGATCGCGTCTGCTCACAACGGCTTTGCACGAACTGGAGCGCTCCGACCGCAGCACCGCAATGGTTCTCATGTGTGCCGGTGGCGCACTCGCGACAGGAACGATCATCGAACGTTTGTGACTTCAACCATTTCGCGTGCGTTTGTTGAACGTTCATCCCCTACGGGCGCAAACGTGTCGTACGCCACACAAACCCATGTACCGCCCAGTTCATGAGATGTCAGCTATCTTGCGGCTATCAAGACCCCTTCGGCCGAGACCGCAGCGACGGGCCAGAACCGGTTCGTACCGCGGCTTCTCGAGAGGCCTTGGGGTGACCCGCAAACGCGACCGTCCCAGCCCCTTCGCCGCCTTCCGACCTAGAAGCTTCAAGGAAATCCGGAATCAGGCGTAGGTTTTCAGTTACTGAGCCGCTAATATCAATGATACGTATCCGAGATAACGACTGTTAGTACAGCGAAGGGAATTGGGCGGCTCACAATGGCTGATTTCGCGGCGCGGCTGAACAAGCTGTTCGAAACCGTGCATCCCCCGGGGCGTAAGCCGCACACCAACGCGGAGGTTGCGGCGGCGCTGACGGCCTCCGGACATCCGATCTCGAAACCGTACCTGTCGCAGTTGCGGTCGGGACAACGGACGAACCCGTCGGATGAGACGGTGGCCGCCCTGGCGAAGTTCTTCAAAGTCAAGCCGGACTACTTCTTCAACGACATCTATGCTGCCAAGATCGATCACGATCTGGAGCTGCTGTCCCAGCTGCAGGGCTATGGACTGCGACGGTTGTCGAGTAGAGCGTTCGACTTGTCCGAAGAATCACAGAACCTGCTCACGTCCATGGCGGAGAAGTTGAGGGCAAGCGAGGGCTTGCCCGAAATTCCTCCGGACGGCACCGAATAGGTTCTTCTGCACGGCAGCACAGTGCGACCCCCAGGGTCGCACTGTGCTGTGTTATGCGCCCGTAAGCGGGCAGCACCCAACCGGCGTTCGGCCCTGCCCCGAGAAATTGGGGCACGGGCCGCGCGCCGGTTAGTGCTGCGGTTCGGATCGAGCGCCCCATAACTACATTCGGGATGATTCATCGGCCGCGCCTCGCGCCGAAGGAGATTTACGATCCAACCGGTCTGTCCGAAAAGTCCGATCGATCGCTACTATTGCGTCAGATTGATCGGATGGGCGCGAAGTTGATCAATTTCGAGCGGGCTCGGACGCGGTCGTCCGATACGCCCGCGCGACGGCCTGCACCCAGCCGCGGGGACTAATGCCTTCGGGCGGAGCAATCCACCGCGCGTCGACCACGAACTCCCCCACCGGGTCACGCGCCCACCGCGCCACCCGGGCGGCCCGGTCCGCCACCGAGGCCGGCGGCGGCAGTTCCGCCTGCACGAGGCCGCCGCCGGACTGCAGATAGAACGCGTCGATGATCTGCGCCACCTGATCGGAAGCTCGCAGCTGCGTGGAGAATCCGCTCTGTTCGTGCGCGACCACCTCGGGGAAGCGATCGACCATGGTCCGATGCAGCGAGTGGATCCGGCGCAGCAGTACCCGTGCGCGCACCCAGAGTTCCACCACGATCCACACCGCGCCGAGCGCGATGAGCAGGCTCGCGAATCCCCAGACCGGCCACGCCCAGCTCGGGGCGCCGGACGCACCCCGAGGCGCGTGCTCGAACGCGCGCCGGACCTGACCTGTCGCCAGCACCGCGACCACCGCGGTACCCGCCGTGAACAGCGCGATACCGCGGCCGAGCGCGGTCCAGTCCAGATTGCGCAAACCGGTGAGGACGACGAATACACACCCCGCGGCCACCGTCGACCATCCGAAGGTGAACGACCAGGCCAGCGTGACAACGGACGCGAACAGGCCGACGCCGTAGACGAGCAGGCCGACCTGCCGCAGATTCCGCCGCGACACCACCGGCCATGCGGCCGAGGCGACCACCGAGGTGGCCGTCGTGAAGGCGATCCAGCCGACGGTGGCGACGCCCTCGGACAGCCGGCCCGCGTGCACCCCGCGCGGGACGAGATTGTCCAGCGCGACCGCGATCTCGGGTACCGCGACGGTCGCGGCGAGTGCGACCGCGGCGACCGCGACGACGATGGCCACCCGGGCCGTGGTCGCGGGCTTGACCAAAACGCGCCCCACCCGTGCGCCGGCGGCCATCCAGACCAGTAGAGCCGTCGACCACAGAATCATCCGAGCGCCTCATCGAATCGGAGAACCGAGACGCCCGCGCCCCGGCTGTTGAACACGCGCAGTCGGGTCATCAGCATGGCCGCGAACGTCTCGGCCTCCCATTCGGCGAGCTCGTCGGCGCCGTCGTCGACGATGCGCTGATGTGCGCGCCGGCTGAGCATGTAGGCGATCAGGTCATCGCTCGCCGCCAGCGTCACTTCGGGCGCGGGCACACCTTCGTGGTCGAAGACGATGTGGCCCAGTTCGTGAGCGAGGGTGTGCTCGCGGCTCGGCAGCGTCTCGGCGAGCACGATCACGTCGCGGTCGGGATAGTGGCGGCGCTGCCCACAGACGCCGGGTCCCAATCGCGCACTGGCGATTCGATCTCACGGCGCCGCTCTCCCGCGATCGCTTGCACGACTTCGTCGAGGGTGGTGGCGTCGAAATCGGCCGCCACCGCGCACACCGCGTCGACGGCCGCGGCGACCCGGCGGTAGGACCGCAAGTCACCACGGATTCGGCCCAGGCTCATCGGCTAACCCTCACGGCCTCGGGAAGAACTGGGCACGGGCAGCGTCGATCCTGGCCCGCTCGGCCGCCGCGCTCCGGAAGCTGAGCACGCCGGATCCCACCCCTGCGAGGCCGAGCGCGATCAGGCCGCCGATCACGGGCAGCGGATCCGGCGAGGGAAGAGCGTCGGTGGAGCCGATCGGGCGGACCGTCGGGAACGAGGGTTGTTGCGCCTGCGGCGGCGCGGGCGCGGCGAGGTCGGGAACCGGTGCGGCGAGCGGCGGATTCGTCGGCGCGTCGACCGGGATCGGCGAGATCCACGGCGCGACGGGGGCGGGTGCCGGAGGAACGGTCACCGGCGGCAGCGCCGGGGCGGGCGGAGCGGTCGCCTGCGGGAGCGGGATCAACAACAGCAGTAAGGGACTCGCGGAACCGATAGCCGCCGATCCCACAGCGGCGGAACCCGTTGCGGCGGAACCCGTTGCGGCAGATCCGACTCCTGCTGAACCGATGCCTGCCGAGCCGACCGACGCGGAACCGGTACCGAGCGCGGCCGAGCCAGTCGCGGCGGAACCGACACCCGCGGATCCGACCGCCGCGGAACCGGTGCCGAGCGCGGCCGAACCAGTACCACCCACGACAGCCGAGCCGGTACCCAACGCGGCAGAGCCTGTCGCCAATGCGGCGGAACCGCTCCCCAACGCGGCAGAACCAGCGCCACCCACGACAGCGGAACCGGTACCCAACGCGGCAGAGCCTGTCGCCAATGCGGCGGAACCGGTCCCCAACGCGGCAGAACCAGCACCACCCACGACAGCCGAGCCGGTACCCAACGCGACGGAGCCCGACGACAGTGCCGCCGAACCGGTCCCGACGACTGAACCGGCGCCCACCGCAGCCGAACCGACGGCCGCCGATGCGGTGCCGAGCACCGCGCCGAGACCGGCCGAGCCGGAACCGAGGACGAGCGCCGAACCGGCGGACCCGGAACCGAGCAACACGCCGAGACCGGCCGAGCCGGAACCGAGCGTCACCCCCGACCCAGCGGATCCGGAGGCGGAACCCGCTGCCGCCGAACCCGCTGCCGCCGAACCCGCTGCGGCGGTCGGATGGGTGGGGGCCGCGCTCATCTCAGAATGCTGCCCCGGCACGGTCAGCGAATACCAGGGGTCACCGCTGTCGTAGGGCGGCGGGGCGGGGTCCGCGACGCACGAGGGGCAGGGAGGTTGAGCGTCGGCGAAAGCCTGGCTGCCGAGCAGCGCGGAGCCCGCGACGGCGCAGGCTGCTGCCAGCACACGGAATGCGCGACCTCCTGCCATGCGCCGAGCCTTCCCCTCATCAGTCGAAGCGCAGTTCTGTGCCCGGTCGCCACTCTCACGCGGGACTTTCCGAACGGATGGGTGCCCATATTAGACCCCGTTGCGCGAACGCGCCCCGAAAGGGGCGATGCCGATCAGGCCCCGTACACCGGCTCCGGCGCAGTCGCCTTGGCGATCAGATCGGCCACGACAGGGCCGAGCTCGGCCGGGTCCCACCGCGCGCCGCGGTCCACGGCCACCCCGTGCCGCCAGCCGTCGGCCACCGCCACCTTGCCGCCCTCGACCTCGAACACCCGCCCGGTCACCGCTGCCGATTGGGCGCTGCCCAGCCACACGACCAGCGGGGACACGTTCTCCGGCGCCATCGCGTCGAAGCCGTCCTCCGGTGCGGCCATCATGTCCGCGAACACCGTCTCGGTCATCCTGGTGCGCGCGGACGGGGCGATCGCGTTCACCGTCACGCCGTAACGGGCGAATTCGGCGGCGGCGGTCAGCGTCAGGCCGGCGATACCCGCCTTGGCCGCACCGTAATTGCTCTGCCCGACGCTGCCCTGTAGACCTGCGCCGGAGCTGGTGTTGATGATCCGGCCGTCGACCGGACGGCCCGCCTTGGCTTCCGCGCGCCAGTACTCGATCGCGTGCCGCATGGTGGCGAAATGGCCCTTCAAGTGCACGCGGACCACCGCGTCCCACTCGTCCTCGCTCAGGTTGACCAGCATCCGGTCGCGCACGAAACCGGCGTTGTTGACCAGCACGTCCAGCTTGCCGAAGGTGTCGACGGCCTGGCGGACGAGGTTGCGGGCACCTGCCCAGTCGGCGACGTCGTCGCCGTTGGCCACGGCTCGGCCACCGAGCGCCTCGATCTCCGCGACCACCTGCGCGGCGGGCGTTTCCGCGGTGGCCGCGCCGTCCAGCGTCGAACCGATGTCGTTGACCACCACGCCGGCGCCCGCCGCGGCGAAAGCGAGGGCGTGCGCGCGGCCGATGCCCCGGCCCGCGCCGGTGACGATGACCACGCGCCCGGCGCAGATCTGCTCGGTGTCCATACTGTGTCCCTTTCCGATGTGAGCGGGGCTTTCGGGGTGACGCTCCGCTGCCGCTGGACCTGACCGCTCAGGTCGTGTCCGATTCCGGTATGAGCGGGTCCTTCGTGGCCACGCTTCGCGGCCGCATCCGGACCTGACCGCTCATGTCCGGTGCCCCTTTCCGAAATGAGCGAGGGCACTTCATGGTCACGTTCCACCGCCGCGCCTGAGCGCTCATGACTCCTTCGTGTCCGATGCGTTCAGGCCTGCTGGTCGACGGTGGAGGCCGCGAGGAAGGCGGGCCGCTCGCCGCCGCCGTGCACCAGCAGGGTCGCACCGCTGACGTAGGCGGCCAGCGGCGAGGCCAGGAACACCGCGCAGCGGCCGACGTCGTCCGGGCGGGCCATGCGGCCCAATGGAATGGTCCGGCCCACTGCGTCGATGCCGTCCTGATCGCCGTAGTGCAACTGGCTCAACTCGGTGTCGACCGGGCCGACCACCAGCGAGTTCACCCGCACCTTCGGTGCCCATTCGACGGCGAGCGAGCCGGTGAGACTGTCCATACCCGCTTTGGCCGCGCCGTAGGCCGCGGTGCCCGGCGACGGACGGTGCCCGCTGACGCTGGAGACGTTCACGATCGAGCCGCCCTCGTCCTGCCGCTGCATCACCGCGTTGGCGGACTGCGCCAGCAGCAGCGGAGCCAGCAGGTTCAGCTCGACGATTTTCGTGTGGAAGTTCTTGCTCGCGTCGGCGGCGAGCGCGAAGGGAGCGCCACCGGCGTTGTTGACCAGATGGTCGAGGTGGCCGTGGCGCTCGACGATCTCCTCGACCAGTGCGCGCACCGCGTCCGCGTCCCGCACATCGCACGGCACGTACTCGATCGCGCGGCCGTCCACTTCGACGGGCGCGTCCGCCGGTCGCCGCGCGCACGCCACGACGGTAGCGCCCGCGGCCAGGAACGCCTTGCTCACGCCCGCGCCGACGCCGCGAACGCCGCCCGTCACCAGAACGACGCGCCCGGCCAGATCGATTTCGAGTGCCACCGTGCTAACCTACCAAGCAACTGCTTGCTTTGCCAATGTGTAGACACACGACGGGACTTGCCATGGGGATCAACCGCCACTCCGAATCGACCGGCATCAGCGTGGTCACGGTGGACTATCCGCCGGTCAACGCCATCCCTACCGACGGCTGGTTCGCGATCGCCGACGAAGTGCGCGCGGCTGGCCGGGATCCGGAGACCAAGGTGGTGGTGCTGCGCGCGGAGAACCGCGGGTTCAACGCGGGCGTGGACATCAAGGAGATCCAGAGCAAGCCGGGCCACCAAGCACTGATCGACGCCAATCACGGCTGCTTCGAGGCGTTCGCCGCGGTGTACGAGTGCCAGGTGCCGGTGATCGCGGTGGTCCAGGGCTTCTGCCTGGGCGGGGGCATCGGACTGGTGGGCAACGCCGATGTCGTGATCGCCTCCGACGACGCCACCTTCGGGCTGCCCGAGGTCGACCGCGGCGCACTCGGCGCGGCGACCCACCTCGCACGGCTGGTGCCCCAGCACTTGATGCGCGCGCTGTTCTACACCGCGAGCACCATCACCGCGCAGCAGTTGCACCATTACGGCTCGGTCTACCAAGTGGTGCCGCGCGCCGAACTCGACGCCGCCGCCTTGGAGCTGGCCAAGAACATCGCGGCCAAGGACGGCCGAGTGATCCGGGCGGCCAAGCGGGCCCTGAACGGCATCGACGTGCAGGACGTGCACCGCAGTTACCGGTACGAGCAGGGCTTCACCTTCGAACTCAACCTCGCCGGTGTCGCCGACGAGATCCGCGCCCGGTTCGACGACGATCTCGCGGCGCGCAAGAGCGGGCAGTAGAGAGGAACTTCCATGCGAGACAAGCGGATGTCGCTCGACGAGGTCGTCGGCGAGCTGCGCAGCGGGATGACCATCGGCATCGGCGGCTGGGGGTCGCGGCGCAAGCCGATGGCGCTGGTGCGAGCAATCCTGCGTTCGGACATCACGGATCTGACCGTGGTCAGCTATGGCGGGCCCGATCTCGGGCTGCTGTGCTCGGCGGGGAAGGTGCGCAAGGCCTACTACGGCTTCGTGTCGCTGGACTCGCCGCCGTTCTACGACCCGTGGTTCGCCAAGTCGCGCACCTCCGGCGCGCTGGCCGCGCGCGAGATGGACGAGGGCATGCTCAAATGCGGGCTGGAGGCGGCCGCGGCGCGGCTGCCGTTCCTGCCGATCCGCGCCGGGCTCGGCTCCGATGTGCCGAACTTCTGGGAAGGCGAGCTGAAGACGATCGAATCGCCCTATCCCGTCGACGGCGCGCCCGAGACTTTGATCGCCATGCCCGCGTTGAAACTCGATGCCGCGCTGGTGCACCTGAACCTCGGCGACGCGCACGGCAACGCCGCCTACACCGGCGTCGACCCGTACTTCGACGACCTGTTCTGCCTGGCAGCGCGACGCCGATACGTGTCGGTCGAGCGCGTGGTGGAGACCGACGAGCTGGTGAAAATCGTTCCGCTGCAAGCACTGCTGCTCAACCGCATGATGGTGGACGGCGTGGTCGAGGCGCCCGGCGGCGCGCACTTCACCCTGGCCGGCGACGACTACGGCCGGGACGAGATGTTCCAGAAGCACTACGTCGAATCCGCGAAAACGCCGGAGGCGTGGCAGCGGTTCGTCGACACCTACCTGGCCGGTACCGAGGAGCAGTACCAGGCCGCCGTCCGCCGATTCGCCGAGGAGGCGTGATGACCAGCACCGAAACCGTCACCCGCGCCGAGATCTGCGCCGTCGCCTGCGCGGAGATCTTCAGCGGCGCGGGCGAGATCATGGCCAGCCCCATGTCGCCGATGTCGATTCTCGGGGCGCGCCTGGCCAAACTCACCACCGAACCGGATCTGTTGCTGTCCGACGGGGAGGCGCTGCTGTTCGCCGACACGCCCCCGCTGGGCGGAAAAGCACCGATCGAAGGCTGGATTCCGTTCCGGAGAGTCTTCGACGTGGTGGCCTCCGGGCGGCGGCACGTGGTGATGGGAGCCAACCAGATCGACCGGTTCGGCAACCAGAACCTCTCGGCGTTCGGCTCGCTCCAGCAGCCGAGCCGGCAGATGTTCGGTTCGCGCGGCGCGCCGGGCAACACGATCAACCACGCCACCAGCTACTGGGTCGCGCGGCATACGAAGCGCGTCTTCACAGACGGTGTCGACATCGTCTGCGGTGTGGGCTACGACAAGGTCGACGCCGCCGACCCGGCCTATCGCTTCCACCACCTGCATCGCGTGGTGACCAATCTGGGCGTCTTCGACTTCGAGGGTCCAGGGCACACCATGCGCGCCCGTAGCCTGCATCCCGGCGTCACCGCCGACGAGGTCGCCGAGAACACCTCGTTCGAGATCGTCGGTCTCGCCGAGGCGGGCGAGTCCCGGCAGCCCACCGCCGAGGAGCTGCGGCTGATCCGGGAGGTGCTCGACCCTAAGAAGATTCGTGAAACCGAGGTCCCGTCATGAGTCCGCGCCTGCGCACCGCGCTGACCGATCTGGTCGGCATCGAACACCCGATCGTGCAGACCGGCATGGGCTGGGTCGCGGGGCCGAGCCTGGTGTCGGCCACCGCCGAAGCGGGCGGTCTCGGCATCCTCGCCTCCGCCACCATGACCTTCGCCGAGCTCGAGGCGGCCATCGCGAAGACCAAGGCGCACACCGCGAAACCGTTCGGGGTGAACATCCGCGCCGACGCCGCGGATGCCCCCGAGCGGATCGATCTGCTGATCCGGGAGAAGGTGGCGGTCGCGTCGTTCGCGCTCGCGCCCAAACAGGACCTGATCGCGAAGTTGAAAGACGCGGGCGTGGTGGTCATCCCGTCCATCGGCGCGGCCAAGCACGCGGTCAAAGTAGCGTCCTGGGGAGCGGACGCGGTGATCGTGCAGGGGGGCGAGGGCGGCGGGCATACCGGCCCGGTGGCCACCACCCTGCTGCTGCCCTCCGTGCTGGACGCGGTGGACATCCCCGTGGTCGCGGCGGGCGGGTTCTTCGACGGGCGCGGCCTGGCCGCCGCGCTGGCGTACGGCGCGGCGGGTGTCGCGATGGGCACCCGGTTCCTGCTCACGCAGGAGAGCACCGTTCCCGACGCCGTCAAGCAGGAGTACCTGCGGCGACAGCTTCAGGACACGGTGGTGTCGCTGAAGGTAGACGGCATGCCGCACCGCGTGCTGAACACCGAATTGGTGCAGCGGCTGGAGCATTCGGGCCGCTGGCGCGGGCTCACCGCCGCCGTGGGCAACGCGGCCAGGTTCAAGAGCATGACCGGCATGAAGTGGTCGACCATGGTCCGCGACGGACTGGCCATGCGAAAGACAAAGGACCTCACTTGGTCGCAGGTCGTAATGGCCGCGAACACGCCGATGCTGCTGCGCGCCGGATTGGTCGAGGGCAACACCCAGGCGGGCGTGCTCGCCGCGGGACAGGTCACGGGAATCATCGACGACCTGCCCACCTGTGAGGAGTTGATCGATCGGATCGTCACCGACGCGGTGGAGCGGATCGAGACGATCGCGGCGCTCGCCGGGACGAAGCAAGCAGCGGGGGCGGAGTCCGACTGACGAATGGCGGCCGTGATAGCGGCAGCCATCACCTTCTATCGGCGTCGGAACGGAAGAGTGCCTTCGGCCCGTGCCCACCCGCAGGCGGCGGTGTCCACCACTACCGCTTCATCGTGTACGCACTCTCCCGCCCCGTGCAGGTGGACTCCCAGACCTCACCTGATGACGCCAGATCCGCGATCGTCGACGCGAGCACGAGGGACGGGCAGCTCGTCGGTACATTCACCACCGGCTAGGTCCGGGGGCCAGCGATGCGCATCCGAATTTCACATTCAGGTCGAGCGAAGGACGCGGTGTCCATCGTCCTGAATCACGCGGTCGCACCTCCAGCCGACGAGCCGTGGCGAGTTTCTCGTCGAGCCTGTTGGTGGCAGCTGCGGTGCGGCCATTCGCACCGGCCCAACGGCTCTTCCTCTGACTTCGAACTCGCGGGACGACCGGATCGAAAGCGCCTGACGCGGAATGCTGCTCGAGAGAGTCCCCGCCAGGCGCTGATCTGGAGAGCTCGGATTTCGACCGCTTGCGGCCGTTGCCGTCGCAGGTCAGATAGTGCGCGGGGGCCAGATCGACATCAGTAGGGGCAACCAGCTGCCTGTCGGCGGCAGCCAGCTACCCGTTGGGGGCAACCAGTGAAACATTCGGAACCCTTTCGTCCGGTCGAACGTCGTAACGAATGCGTGCGCTACTGCGGCAAGGGGCAGCCCGGCTGGTCGGGTGCCTGCGGCTGTCCCGGCGGCGGGCAATGCGGATCCTGCGCTTGCGCGGGAGCGGGCGGCTGCGGATCCGGTCCAGGATCGGCGCTCGCCATACCGGTACCGATGCCTACCAACCCGACCACAAGGCCGGCAGCGACAACGGACTTCGTCAGCGTCGACTTGATGCTCAATTCGTATCCTCTCCTCGGTGGATGCCAGTCCGGACTCGCGGCTTCCGGACCGGCGAGAGAATCGTCGATGAGCAACTTTTGTGTGTGCTAGGCCGTATCTATGTGTTCGCTGTGAATAGGAGCCGAAATTGCGCCGAGAAGCGCGGGTTTCAAGCTTGTTGCTTCGTCGGCCAGGCGTTGCGGGCAGGTGGGCGAGCCCGCGGCGGTCGAGTTACGGCCGAGTCCGGTATCTCGTTGCGGCGCAGAGAGCG
Source organism: Nocardia sp. NPDC057455 (assembly GCF_042802775.1). Taxonomy (NCBI): domain Bacteria; kingdom Bacillati; phylum Actinomycetota; class Actinomycetes; order Mycobacteriales; family Nocardiaceae; genus Nocardia; species Nocardia sp. NPDC057455. The sequence continues at coordinate 13,215 of NZ_JBHVDM010000096.1, forward strand.
GGCCGTGCCGGATCGTCTCGTCCGACACGGCCCGTAGAGCGCGGCGTCACGCGGTGAGGGCGCGGATCGGCTCGGCGGCGGTGATGTGACGGCGGCGGGACGGAAGCATCGATGTCGGATGCGAGACGCTCCACGCCGCGCTCTTGCAGATGAACTCCTTGACTCGCGCGGCCATCCGGCCGGTGAGAGCGGACGGCTTGGGCTGATCGTCGGGGGTGACCCACTGGACGATGGCGTCGCGACGGCCGAGGCTCATGCACTGGGCGGTGTAGCCGATCGAATTGCGGGGGATCTCCCGGCCGGTCAGGCGTGCGGCGATAGCGTCGGCCGCCTGATAGGCCGAAGGGACACCCGAGGCGCAGGACATGCGCAGCGGTTCGCCGTTCGCCCCAGGGGCGAGCGCGGCGTCGCCGACGGCGTAGACGTCGAGGTGCGAGACCGACCGCATCGTGTCATCGACGACGATCTGCCCCGTCGCCGACACCCGCAGAGTGCTGGCCGCGGCAATCGGGTGGACGGCGAAACCGGCCGTCCACACGGTTATGTGGGCCGGGATCGTGCGGCCGTCGGCGGTGTCCGCCCCAGCCGGCTGGACGCGGGCGATGTCGGTGTTCTCGTGCACGGTGATGCCGAGCCGGTCGAACGCTTTGCGCAGATGCTGCTGGGCCTTTTCGCTCAGCCAGTCGCCGAGACCGCCGCGAGCGACAAGGGCGATCTCGAGATCCGGCCGGGACTCGGCGATTTCGGTGGCTGCTTCGATTCCGGTGAGACCACCGCCGACGACCAGCACGCTCGCACCCGCGCCCAGGCTAGCCAGACGCTCGCGCACCCGCAGCGCGGACTGCTTGCCCGCGATGTCGTAGGCGTGCTCGGCCACACCGGGCACATCGCAGTCGGCGGCGGCGCTGCCGAGGGCGTAAACGAGAGTGTCGTAGGCGATCTCGTGGGAGCCATCGGCGGCGGCGATGTCGACCGTCTTGCGGTCGGCATCGACCGCGGTCACCCGGGCCGACACCACCCGCACGCCCGTGTCGGCGAAGACATCGGTCAGCACGCGGCTCTTCAGCTCCTGACCTGTCGCCAGCTGATGCATACGGACCCGCTCGACGAACTCGGGATCGGCGTTGACGAGGGTGATTTCGACATCGGCGGGGTGCAGCCGCTTGGCCAGGCGACCAGCGGCGTTGGCTCCGGCGTATCCGGCCCCGAGAACGACGATGCGGTGCTTCATGGTCTTACTCCTGTCTGGGTGGTGTTCGCTTCCTGAACCGGACAGCGGCGCGAAACCTGACAGAAGTGAACTGTGATCTAGGTCACCAACCTTTGAGGAGGGGGTCGGCGTGCTCGGATGCGACCCAGTGGCGAGTGGCCCGTTCGAGCTTGCCCGGGTTGGCTTGGGTGTGGACGGCCGCGATGCCGTTGGTCGTCGCCTCCAGGGTGATGACGGCGACGATCCGATCGCCGACCACGATCACCAGGGCGGGCACGCCATTGACCACCGCGGCGAACAGGTCGGCACGACCGCCGATCGTCGCCCACTTGTCCGCGGTGGGCTCGAACAGGCGGCGCAGGAACCGTGCCACCCGCGCCGCGCCCGTGATCGGCTCCGGCAGCGAGAACACCACGCCGCCACCGTCACCCGCGCTGATCGCATCGTCGGTCAGCAGCCGCACCAGCGAATCGGTGTTGCCGCTGAGCGCCGCGGCCAGAAATTCCTCGACGACCTTGCGGGCGGCGGTCTCATCGGCTTCCACGCGGGTCCGGTCGCTGGCCAGGTGTTGTTTGGCGCGCCGGTAGATCTGGTAGCAGTTGGACTCGGTGAGATCGAGGATTTCGGCGATCTCACTGTGCGCGTAGCCGAATGCCTCGCGCAGCACGTACACGACGCGTTCCTTGGCCGACAGCCGTTCCATCAAGGTGAGCATCGCGATCGACACCGATTCGCGCTGCTCGACGGTATCGGCCGGGCCGAGCATACGGTCCCCGGCGAAGATCGGCTCGGGCAGCCACTGGCCCACATACGCCACTCGCCGTACCCGTGCCGAAGCGAGCTGATTGAGGCAGATATTGGTGAGCACCTTCGTCAGCCACGCCTCCGGCGTCTCGATGAAGTCGGCGTCGGCGGAGTGCCAGCGCACGAACGTATCCTGCACCGCGTCCTCGGCATCGCTCGCCGACCCCAACAGGCGATACGCGATCGCCTCCAGTCGCGGCCTGGAGTTCTCGAACACCTCGACCTCACGCGCACCAGCCGCCATGGCTCGAAGTTAACCGTCCCTCGCCGCTTCCGCCAACCGCTACGCCGCCGAACCGGCCCGAATGCCCGGTGCGAGATCTGCGTGCCACGGGGCCGCTACAGCAGGGCGGTCGATCATGCGGTTCGACTGGTCCGGGCTTTGCGCGACGCTGTCGAATAGTTGATCGGCGGAGGGATGGTGGAAGGCTGCCGGGCCGAGGCCGGTTTCGGGACTACTCAAGCCGTGACGCCGACACCCGACCGATCGTGAGCCCGTGCCTCATCGGCTCGATGGACTCGCTCCGCAGAGGCAGCCGCCGTCTCGCGTACGGCTTGGGCGACAGCTCGGAAGTCTTTGCGCAGGATGTGCGAGTGGTTGCTCGCGACCTTGGCGCTCACCTGCACTTTCGGGTTGTGCGCGAGCACCGGATCGAGTGAGGCCCGCACCTGTTCCATCTCCTCCTCGCCTCCACCGAGATTGGCTCCCGTAGCCAGGACGTACCGCACCGGGCAGCTCACGCGGTCGAGGACCGGCGCGATGGCGGCGTTGATCTCGTTGACCTCGATATTGACCTCGGCGTGCTGGTCGGCGCTCATGCGCGCGGCCAGCCCCAGCGGGCGCACCAACGGCAGCAGCAACCGCATCCGACGGAAAAGCTTCCGGATCCGCTCACGGCCCTCCTCGCCGGTCAGGCCGTACGGCATAGCGCCGTCCACGCACACCACACCAGCGACGCGGTCCGGATTCCGATCGGCCCAGTGCACCGCGGTCGCCGCACCGTAGGACCAGCCCACGAGAATCGGCTGCTGTACGCCCCTCGCCGCGAGGACGGCATCGACATCGCGCAAGCACGCCTCGAAGGAGTAGTCGGCCGAGCGCTTCGATTTGCCGCGAGCGCGCTCGTCGAACGTGATGTGCCGGTATTCGCTGCCGAGTTCGGCGATGGCGTGCCGCCAATGCGACTGGTCGGCGTACGCGCCGTTCAGATAGACGACGGGACGGCCGGGGCCGCCGGTGTCGGTCACGGCCAGGGCCGTGTCGTCGACCGGCACCATGCCGGTCCAGGTCGAGGTGTCCGCTGTGCTGCTCATATTCGCCGCGTTGTTCATGCGAATACTGTCGCCAGAATGGCTGATACCGGCCTGATACTGACCTGACACAGGCACTGATACGGTGTTCGACCTGGTCACAGCGCAGGGAGGAGAGAAGCGGCACCGGTCCGGCACGCACGTGCGACCGCGAAGATCCGTGGCACCCGCCGCCAGAACTCCATCCCGACAGCTCGGTCCTTCGCCGCGATCGGCCCGGAAAACGCGTTGGGTCCGGCGGATCAACCACATCTGCGGAGACGCAAGATCCACGTCCGCTGCCCAACTGACACGGTTATCAGTTGTTCCTGCCGTGCCCGCAGAAGCCTTGCCCCAGAACCGTCCAGATTCTGGGGCACCGCTCCGCTGACCGAAATCTGTCCGGGCCTATCCGTTCAAGCTTGCTGTGGAGCGAACTCTCGAGACCGGACCGCCACAGTGAAGGCGTCCCACTCGGTGGGCGCGAAGACGAGCACGGAGCCCATCGGGTTATTGGAGTCCCGCACGCCGACCTCGCCTCCATCCAGAAAGGCGACTTCGACGCAATCGGAATGAGTCGCAGTGCGGCTGCTCTCGCACCACTCAGCTCCAGCCATCTTGGCTCTCACCGGACCCTTCGTTCAGCTTGCAGGAACGCGACAACTACTGCCTATCGGTTTCACCAGCGAGGAAGTTCGCTGTGAACACGTCCCATGCGCGAGGCTGGAACACAAGTGCCGGACCGGCCGGGTTCTTGGAGTCCCGCACGCCGACCTGACCTCCATCCAGGAAAGCGACTTCGACGCAGTCAGCCTGTGTCCCGCTGTGGCTGCTCTTGAACCACATGGCTCGGGATAGGTCAGCAGTCATGCTGATAACTCCTTCAGTACTTGCCTGAGCAAGCTCCTGCTGGCTGTCTCGTCCAGCGATGCTTGCCGGAGACTGTCGTGCACCCGATAGTATCGCTGGACGTCCTCCGGTCTCTCCAAATACATACACGCGGTGAAGGTTTCGAGATAGACGATGGGCGGCTCGATTGGTCTGCCTTTGCCGTCCGCGCCGAACTCCAAGAGAGCGAACTGCCCAACGGGATGACCTACAGGAGCCGCAGCAGAGAATGGGAGGACGCGGATCGAGACGTTCGGCAGCTTGCCGACCTCCGCTAGATGCCGAAGCTGACCGTCCAGAACGTCGGGTCCACCCACCATTGTGCGCAAAGCCGACTCGTGAAGCACTACCTCGAGCATGAGCGGTTGGTACCGCCGCGTGACAATGGTCTGTCGTTTCGTACGCAGTTCGGCTCGCCGATCATGCTCCGCCCGAGTCTCTTCCACGTTTGCTTTCTGGATTAGTTCCCGTGCGTAGTCGGCCGTTTGGAGCAAACCCGGCACCAGTGACGGTTGGTACATGGTCAGCTTCCGCGCAGCTGTCTCCAGCCCGACATACACGTCGAATGTTGCGTGTATCAGGTTGCTGTACTCGTGCCACCAGCTCTTCTCCGCACCTAGGCGCAGTAATCCGACCATCGCGGAGGTCATCTGATCCGACATCTCCAGTACCCCGCAAATGGCCTCGATGTCTCGGACCTTCAGTCGCGTCGCTTCTCCCTTCTCCAAGCGTTGCAACACCGAGGAACTCAGATCCGTCATCCCCGCCATTTGCTCCAACGACATGTTGAGCTCCGTCCGCGCCTCCCGCAGATAACGCCCCAGCTGGCGCCTCGGCAGGGTCGAGCCGGTATCGGTCACAGTGGTCCCCTTCCTCATGCGAATTCGACCCGTACCGGGTGACGACTACGACCCGGCACGGGATTTGCTCTGGACCTTCGGCCGAATTCGTCTGGGAAACCCAGACTTCGAACTCCGCGCAGGTCAAAGGTGTTTTGCTGACTTCGCGCCCAGTAGGGGGCCACCCCGATTTCCCACCACGCCCCCGCCCCTGGGTTCTGCCGACTTCCAGGGCTGGGCGCACCCTAGCTCACCGACTCACGCAGAGGTCTGGAAATGAACCAATCGGAGTTCGGGGACACGCCTGTGTCCCGCTGCCGGTACTACCGGCAAGTGTGTGGCCTGCCCGCGATCGTCGACCCACCCGAGTTGGGCCGCATCGTCATTCGGGCCGGGATTGTCTGGGCGCTGATAATGCCCGCCCACCTCGGGCAACTGGTGAAAATCGACCTGCAACGCCGTGGGCACGATATCGGCCCGATCATGTCCCACCCTCGCTCACAGCGGTGGAGCTATCTGGTGCGTCCCGATCTACCGAACGACGACAGCCTTTTCGCGGAGATGTTCCGCCTCGACGTCTCCATAGTGCGGGCGGGCGGGGAAATCGCGCTCCCGTCTCCCACCGACCGATGTGCCTTGTTCCGCCACTGGATCGAACCCCCGCGCTCCGCGTACCGGCCGTCCGGCCAGTTGATTCTGAAATCGATCCGGCACCTGACACTCGGAGCATCCTCTGGATCTCCGCGCCGCCCACATCGAATGGGCCTCGTGCCGCCGAACGGCGAGCCCGGAAAGGGTAAGAGCGCTTGATTTTCCCGCTTCTCCATTTCACCCACCCACACATCCACCAGCCCACTAGCGGCGGCGCGCGATGATCCCGACGGAACCCTTACCCACCAAACACCGCCTGCTGGCCGCCTGCCGTGGCGACACCCACGACGACGACCACCCCCTCCTGACCGCGGCCCGAGATCTCGCCGCACTACACGAAAGCCGCCTCTCCGCCGGACTTGCGCAAGCCGAGTCGATCGATCAATGCCGTGCCCGCCTGGTCCGCGACATCGACCGCTGGGTCACCGCCCAGCTGCGACCATCGCTCGGCGCGGCGCGAGTCCACACCGAGACGGTCGGCTCGGTAGTGGACCGCCTCGCCGAATACACCGCTCTCGCCTACGCGGCGTTGGCGAGCAGCTCGAACTGGGTCCTCGGCGACGCATGGGAGCGATTGGCCGAACTGGCGGTTGGTTACGAAGACTTGAAGGACGAGGTGGGTACGGGACATCGCCGTTTGCCGGGCGGCCCATAGCGCGAGCTCGGTGCGACTTCTGACAGGTCGGCCGAGCCCGACCCGAACCACCCGGCCCATGCGTCCCCGTATCGGGGAACTCTCATCGCACAAGTCGGAGCTGCTGCCGCCTGCCGCGATCCCCACACCGACGACGACCAGTTGCCCAGCCGGGATCGCAGACCCTGCTGAGGGCGTGAGGCGATCACCATCGCACACGGTCGTGGCTGGTGAGTTGCGTTGCACAACCTCACAACTGTGATGGCGTGAATCAGCACCGACCTGGTTGCACCCGTGGGGACCGGCCAGTAGCGTCGATCACAGCTTGCAGGGGGCGGATAAGCCGGTCCGGCCCCCGTCGATGCGTTACGGCACCGGCGGTGAGGAACCGATGACGAGCTGGGGGAAGTTTCTGCGTGGCGCCGCGCTCGCGGTCGGTGCAATGGTCGCGTTGGTGGGGTGTGGAAACACCACCGGTGACACTCCGCATTCGACATCGGCTGCGGTCGCGACGACCTCCGCCGCTACAAGGTCGGCCGACCCGGACGCTGCGCTCTGGAACCCTTGCGACCTTCCGGAGGCAGCGATATCGGGGACTGGGCTGGATCCTGCCAGCGAGGGCAAGGACGCGGCCGGCGTGGACTTCACCGGATGGAAAGTCTGCGGGTGGCGAGCCATCTCTCGTTGGTACGACTTGACGGTTTTTTCCGGTACGCCCACGCTGCGGGACGTTCAAAAGCGTCGTGATTTCGAGTCCTTCACACCGCAGGCAGTGGGAACCCGCAATGGCATCCAGTTCCTCGATGTAGGCGACACAAAGCAACTCAAGTGCAGCATCGCTGTCGAGGTGGCGCAAGGCACCGTTTTGTTCCGGGTCGTCACTCGCTACTCCGTTGGCAAACAGGGCGATCCGTGCGAAGCGGTCCGTCGCCATACCTCCGATCTGGCGCAGTACCTGCCGAGGAACTAAGGAGGGGACGTGTCTGCTGGCGTCGACCCAATGGAGTGGCGGAAGGTGCTCGAGCTGGCCACCTCCGGTGACATATCGCTACATCCCGAGATCGGCAAGGGGCTGGACAAGGTCTGCGACGACTATTTGGACCGGCTGGACGCTATCTTGCAAATGGCGGACCGTGTCAAGGTCATCGACGGGTTCGGTCCATTTCCCTCAGGTCAGGCTCTGCGGGAGAAGTTCACCGGTAAGGCTGCTGGTTCCGACCAATCCTTGGACGCCGTCCTCATGCAGCACATCGACGCGGTGAAGCTCGCGAAAGAGGTTGTGGCCAAGGCTATTGCGAACTTCGTCGAGTTGGATCAGACGAGAGCCGACCAGTTCACCGGTTTGGACGCCCAACCATGACCTACGACGAGTACCGGAACCGGATCATCGCCGCGCAGGAGCAGTGGAATCGGGAGCGCGACACGATCTACGACTTCACCGGCCGGTTGGGCACGTCGTTTCAGGGGGAATACGAGCCGCCGCGAATTCTTGGGCCGGATAACTACGACAGTATGACGTTGGCGCAGATGGTCGATGCCGTGAACGCGATGCGGCCGGGGACGGTGCGGGAAGCGTCCGAGGCGTGGCTGAACATCGGGATGAATCTGACCGGAGCGATCCAGGCGTTCAACGAGCAGTTCGGCCGCACCGTGACCGGTGACGGCACGAATCCGGGCTGGACGGGGCAGTCCGGCAAGGCGGCGGCCGATGCGGTCACGAACTACCGGAACCAGTCGGGGAATCTGGCCGATGCCGCGGGTCTGGTGAGTTTCAAGCTCTCCGAGATGCATACCGGTCTCGAGCAAACGCAGGCGTTGATGCCGCAGGCCACCGAACGTCCGGATCTGCTGGGTAAGACGTTGCCGCAGGACGGCGTGATGAAGGCGGGCGACTACACCGAGGAGGAAGCCACGCAGGAAGCGCGGCGGATTCTGCGCACGGTGTACGGGCAAGTCGCCAACCAAACCGATCACGGCGTGCCTATCCTGCCGACCGCTCCACAGATCGTGGCGGACGGTGGACAGCCAGGTCCGCCATCACCTGATTTATCCAATTCCTCTGCACCACAGGAGACGTCCGACTCGGGCACTCCCGCAGCCGCGGAACCGGAGTCCACCGAACAGTCCGACGGTGACCCGCAGCAGTCATCCGAGACCGACCCCGCCGCCACCACTCCCCAGGCCGTCACCCCGGCGGGTGCGGACCAGCCGACCAGCGTGCAGCCGACCACCTCGAACACGCCGTCGACAACACCCAGCAGCACCACTACACCGAGTCCGAACATCACCACAGCCCCGGCGACACCGGGTCGGCCCAGCACAACGAGGGCTCCCGGGCGATCCGGCAGCCCGGGCATTCCCGGTGCACCGAACACCACCGGCACTCCGGCACCCAGCCGCGGTATTCCGGCCGTTCCCCAGCTGTCGAACCCACTTCCGGCCGCCACGGCAACCGGCGGCCAGGCGGTTCGATCCGGCGCAACCGGCACAACCGGCATCGCCCCGGGAATGGGGGCTCGCGGCAAGGACGACGATCGGGAGACCTCGGGCGTCAAGGACTACCTGATCAATCAGCACAACGGTGAGGAACTCACCGGTCTGGACTCCTTGCCGAAGTCCGTGCCTCCGGTCATCGGAGACAACCCGAATGGCTGACTGGCGCTTCACCGGGCAGGAATTCGAAATTCTCTGGGCAGCCTATGGTCGTGACCGCCTGCCCTACCCGTTGCAATACCGGCCGGAGGAAATGGATTTCGCCGACTTGAAGCGTCAGCGCGAGGCAGCGGTGGACGCGTTACTCGGTCGGTACGCCGTCGAGCTGGAACGGGCGCTGGACGTATTGCTGGAACCGGAGGCGCGTATCGAGTCCAAAGGAATGGGCGGTCAGGACATGTCGATCGTCTTCCGTTTCCACGGGGCCGTACGCGGGCGGATCGGCGCCACTTTGGTCCAGCTTCCCGGTACCGCGCCCGACACCGGCGGCGACGTGATCGTGAGTTATTGCGCCGCGCAACGAGTCGCCGCGAAAGCGGTCGCCGCGCTGCCCAAAATGCCAGCGGGCACCCATCCGCCGATCGAAGCTCGGCGGGAAGAGGTGACCGCAGACCGGGACCGGCCGGTGCGCAAGCCGTACGAGGTCGGCGTCGTCGCGCAATTGGACCGGATCTTCAAACGCGAACGCCTCGGCCTCGGTGAGATCACGGTGCTCGCGGGTCCGGCCGTCGACGCGCGCCCGGGCTTCGGGCGCGGTTTCTGGTGGATGGACTACGCGGACGGCCGCTACTACGTCAAGACCGGCGACCCCATCGTCGCCAAGCCGCTGGATCCTTCCGCGATGGCGGCCGAGATCAACCGGCTCACCGCTCTGACCCAGCGTTACTACCGCGAAGACCGCGAACACGACGAATATTTGCGGTCGCAGCGATAACGGACCGTTCGGGCGCACGGCACAGCGAGATGTCGGTTTCATCAGGAGAGTTCGTGCGCGTCGAGCTTGGAAGCGCGGCTCGTTCCAGGTGCCGACTTCGCGCTGCTCCATCCAGGAAACCGATCACCAGGATGATCCGACTGAGCCCCGGCTCGGCATCCACGATGCGCATGCCGAGCGGCACGTCGGGCGATTCGAACTCGCCGAGGTGCCGCTCGGTGTCGGTCAGCGCGGCAAGCGCTCGATGATGGTCGCGTTGGCGGTGCCGCCGCCCTCGCAGATGGTGAGCAGGCCGTAGCGGCCCTCGATCCGCTCGAGTTCGTTGAGCAGCGTAGCGAAGAGCTTCGCCCCGGTCGCTCCGAGTGGGTGGCCCAGCGCGATGGCGCCACCGTTGACGTTCACCTTCTCCGGGTCCGCGCCGGTCTCCTTCAGCCAGGACAGCACCACTGGCGCGAACGCCTCGTTGATCTCGATCACGTCGATGTCGTCGATGGTGAGGCCGGTCTTCTCCAGCGCCCACTTGGTCGCCGGGATCGGTGCGGTGAGCATGAAGATCGGGTCCGCGCCGCGCGCGCTCACATGGTGGATGCGCGCTCGCGGCGTCAAGCCGTACTCCTGCACGGCCCAGTCCGAAGCGAGCAGGGTGGCGCTGGCGCCGTCGGAGATCTGGCTGGCCACCGCGGCGGTCAGCGGGCTGCCCTCGGCCAGGGGCGGCAGCGAAGCCATCTTCTCCAGGCTGGTCTCGCGCGGACCCTGGTCGATCCAGAAGTCGCCGACCGGCACGATCTCGTTGTCGAAGCGGCCGTTCTTGATCGCGTCGCGGGCCCGCTCGTGGCTGCGCAGTGCCCAGCGCTCCATCTCTTCCCTGCTGATGCCCCACTTCTCGGCGATCAGCTGGGCGGCGCGGAATTGGGTCACCTCACCGGTGCCGTAGCGGTGGTCCCAGCCCTGCGCGCCGACGAACGGGGTGTCGAAACCGTACTCCTTGCCCGCCAGCATGGCCGCGGATATCGGGATCGCGCTCATGTTCTGCACGCCGCCCGCGACGATCACCTCGGCGGTGCCGCTCATGATGGCCTGCGCGCCGAAATTGATGGCCTGCTGGCTGGATCCGCACTGCCGGTCCACCGTGACGCCGGGAACCTCTTCGGGATATCCGGCGGCCAACCACATGGTGCGGCCGATGTTGCCCGCTTGCGGGCCGACGTTGTCGACGCAACCGACGATGACGTCGTCCACGCTGCCCGGGTCGATCGGATTGCGGTCCAGCAGGCCACGCAGCGCGGCCGCACCCAGATCGGCCGGATGCACGCCCGCCAATGCGCCGCCGCGCTTGCCGACCGGGGTGCGTACCGCATCGATCACGTAGGCGTCCCGCAGCGGGGCATACGGACGACGGGACGTGGAAGGTGCTGACATGTAAGGACTCCTACGTGGTGTGCTCGCCGGCCGTGAGACCGTCGAGCACGATGGTCAGGTACTGCTTTGCGAGGTTTTCGACGGTGATCGGCCCGCCCGGCTGATACCACCGCACCGCGACCCAGACCGTGTCACGCAGGAAGCGGTAGGCCAGTTCGACGTCGATCTCCGGCCGGAAGCTGCCGTCCCGCACGCCGTTGGTGAGCACCCGGTGCCACAGCTCGCGGAATTCACGGTTGTATTCGGCGATGTAGGTGAATCGTTCCGAGTCGCGCAGGCGCTTCGCCTCGGCCTGGTAGATCGCCACCGCTGCGTGCCAGCGGTCGAACGACTCGTAGGAGGCGAGCACCAAGGCTTCCAAAGTGTCTCGCGCGCTCAGGCCGGAGGCGACGATCTCACGGTAGCGGCCGAACAGCTCGTCCAAGAACCCGCGCAGGATCTCGTCCACCATCGACTCCTTGGAATCGAAGTGGTGATAGAGACTCCCCGAGAGGATTCCGGCCGCGTCGGCGATGTCGCGCACGGTGGTGGCGCGCAATCCCCGCTCGGCGAACAATTCGGCCGCCAAGGCGAGCAACTCGCTGCGCCGTGCTGATTTAGAGGCGTCTGGTGCGGGCACACGGCCATCATACAACCAAGCATTTGCTTGGTCGAGCGGTACAGCTCAACGCACCGAGTAGCGCAGCGGCGAGGAGACCGACAGATCGGCCAGCAGACGATCACAGATGACCACGGGCGAGACGCCCGCCCGCGCCATCCGCGCGACGAGCGCGAGGCGGCGCTCGCAACTATCCCATTCCACGGTGAGCTGACCGCGACTCGGACCGGCGTCCACTGTGGCCATCACTCGTGGCGGACCGTCGCGCACCGGTTCCTCGCTCAGCTTGAGCACCATGCCGCGCTGCCAGGCGTGGTAGGCGTCCATATCGGCGCCGATCACCAGCTTGTCGGTGGCCGCACACAGCCCCTGCGCGATCTCGTCGGCGAAAGCCACCTGGTCGAAGCGGAATTTCCGGCATTTGGCGAGCACCGCGAGCAGGTCCGCGCGCACCTCGCACAGCAGGGCCGTCTGGCGTTGCCTGCGCCGCTCCTGCTCGCTGTCCGTGCTGTCTGGGCTGAGCCCGATGCGCCGGGCGCGCTCGCGATCACGCGCCAGATCGGCGTGGAGCGCGCGGCGCGGGTCGCGGGCCACCTCTCCCTCATCGACGGCGTGCTGCGCGAGAATGCGCGTGGCGGCCGTGGCGAGCGCGCTCGTGGATGTGTGCTCGATGAGTTCGGCGCCGAGGGTGAGCGCCGAGAGGACGAGGCTGTCGAGCCGCCGCCTGGCCAGCACGACTTCGCGCACCACATCGAGTTCCAGTTGTTCGCGGGCAGGTGGGCGATTCAGGCCCATAGCCATCGCCCCCTTGTAGAGCGCGGATCCGATCTCATCCAGCATGGCACACCCCGGCGCCTCGCGGCTTGCCCTTTTCTACCTGATCAGCCGCTCATTTCGGGGCCGGGTCGCGATGCGAGAAGGCGATCGCAATACGGCGCGCGAGGTCTCGCCCGCGACGACGGACAACCGGCTGC